>JAADIH010000124.1 GCA_013151435.1 Alphaproteobacteria bacterium | reverse complement strand
AAGCTCACGCATCAATCCCGAACTTCGCGTCAATCCTATGTAACCGGCATTATCCATTGTTGAGGATCTCCTGGATCATTTGAATTTCGCGTGAAGAACTCTCTACCTGCTGCTGACTGCGTTGAAGGGCAGTACCTTCGGGCGGCTCGGCAAAGATACTTCGCAATCCTTCAGTGAGGCTGGTGTTTTCTTGAGATAACACTGCTTCAGCAGCAGAAGGCAGCGACTGTTCTTTGACCTTATAAGCGGTCAGTGCGAATTGCAGCGCGGTGTTTTCATTTAGCATATTGGGATCAAGCGCCCGAAAACCCACAGCAGCAGTTTTCCATGAGCGCGCAAGCCATGCTGCGCGTGAAGTCCATGCGGCGTTGAGCGTGCTGTCAGCGATATTTGCTGCGGCTGCGATTGCACTGTCGTAATCGCCATTGCGTACATTGGCGTCAACAATGATTTCACCGAAGCTTGGGTCGGCGGAAAGAGGCGCTGCAGTCCGAATGGCTTCAGCGATTACGCCAGCGGTGAGGGCGGCAGTAGCTTTGGCCTTTAAATATTGTTTGTCATCTCTATTTTTAATTTCATTCAGCAATGAAAGGGCTAGATTTGGCAGCCCAAATTCTTGCGACGCATTTGCGCTGGCAAGGCGTGTTTCAACAGCGCGTTGGTCAGGGGCAAACCATTCTTTGTGCTGGAGAAATGCATCCAATCCACCAGCGAGCGTTTGTTCGTCGTCACTCGTAAATACGTCGTCAAATACAGTTTGTGCAGACTTTCGGGCAGACTGCAGGTCCGACCTTGATTTTTTGCCGACGCTGCGCAGTAAAAATAGCGATGCATTGACATTTCCTAACCTCGCCCAAGCTCCAGCCTCGGCGAGCATTGCCTGGGACGAACCTCCAAGCTTTGCCAGTGCGCCAATATCTTCTGTAAAGCCTTCATGTGGTGTGGCTTCGTTTTTTGCATAAGAATCGGCAAGCGCCAGCAACGCATCAGCGGATGAGTTAGAGTTCCCAGCTGCGATTCTGAGCAGCGTGTCACGAGCGGCTTCTGGATCATCTAAACGCTGGTCCAGGCGGGCTCTGACAAATTCAAGGTCAGGACCCGGGTGTTCAACATCTGCCATAGCGACTTCATAGAGTTTTTCTGCGCTATCCCATGCTTCGGCGGCTACCAGATTGATTGCAATGCGTGTGGCGATCAGTGCACGAAGTCGGTGTGGCAACATCTCGATTGCGGCGCCCGAGCGTTGATATAAGCCATTGGTGCGCTCTGGTTCACTGATTACCGCCTGCCATAAGGCATGAGCGCCCCGACAATTCTTGGCCGTTCTTAATGGGCTTTCCGTCGGCAAGTCACGCTCTGCAATGATGCGGGCGACGTCTGCTCGGATGCTGTCTTGTCTGCCATTATCCGTGAGGAGTGCGAGCGCCTCCTCACCAAAACCGATTGATAGAAGTCCGGCGACCAGCTTTTGAACGACATCAACCCTGTTCGAATCTTCTTCGTCAGCGAGCAATGCCTGAAGGGTTGAGATTTCAATAAGCGGGTCCTCAACAAAGTCTGCGCCATCGATAAGGAACATACCATCAGGCTGGCAAATTCCTTTTCCAGGAGAGTTGAGCGAGGCATTTGTGATCGGTGTTGGAAGTGCTGGCGCATCATCAACGGCAACAGTCGTCGTTGGATCAGCACTGTCAGGCAGATTCATAATAATTCTAGAATCAGGCAAATTCTTTTTGTGGGTGCTTTTACTTGGCGCTGCAGCAGTGTTGTCACCCTTGATGGTGATTAAACCTTCGCTCGCAGCTTGCTTCAATAGCTCAACCATCTGGTTGCGGGCTTGTGCGACTGATAAAATATCTTCTTGTGAAGGCGGCGTGCCGATGCGCTCAGCGGCACGTTCGGCAGATTGTTCCTCACGGCTTAAGGTCTTTGGTGGTTCTTGTGTTTGAGCTGTCGTCGCGGTCGGTTCAGCTGCTTTTGGCGCAGGTGCAGAATCGAGAACGTCTAGAATAAATTTTCCATTATCGAGCACGCTAGAGCGAACCGCGCAGTCACATGTCAGGGTTAGCTCAAGGTCCTTGCCGGATTGAGTTTGAACGATTTTCGCGTTGAGAATTCGGTAAGCCTTCCGGCGATCATTGATATTTTTTAAATCAAACGATACGGATGGATTGAGGTTGAGCAGACGAACGGTGCGACCGTTTTGAGCAACAGTGACTTCGCTGCCGTTTGTTTCAAATGCGATACGGGAATAGCCGTTATGCTCACCAGCAGAAACGAGAACGGATCCGCCTGCTGCAAATGCCGGGCTGGCGACAAAAATCGTAATAAGGACAAGATAGATTCTTCGCATTATGTTTTCACTTCTCGGAGGGCTTCTTCCATATCATTGAAGCTCGGACGGAATTTCTTTGGCGCACTTCTGCGTGCGACTTCTACGCAAATTTGAGGTGTATGCTTGTGTAGCGTTGCTACGAGCGCTTCTTTTATAAGCCCATAAAATTGTTGTTCTTCTTCATGGGCGGCTTTAACCTTTGAGCTGAAAGGCCCGACGAGGCTATAAGCGAGAAACACGCCAAGGAAAGTTCCAACAAGAGCGCCGCCAATCATTTGACCAAGGACTTCTGGGGGTTTATCGATTGACGCCATGGTTTTGATAACACCCAAAACAGCAGCGACGATCCCGAGCGCTGGTAAGGCGTCAGCCATAGTTTGCAATGCATGGGCGCCATGCTGACTGTCATGGTGTAGAGACTCAAGTTGTTTATCCAGCATTTCTTCAACCTGATGAGGGTTGTCGAAATTCATGATCATTGAACGGATTGTATCACAAATAAGTTCCATCGCGGCGCTGTCTTTTGCGATCCTAGGGTACTGAGCAAACAGAGTTGATTCTTCCGGGCTTTCGATATGGGATTCAATTTCGACCGGACTTTCTTTCGCGATGCGCACGAGTGCAAACATCAAGCAAAGCAAATCCTGATAGTCCTGTTTTTTCCAACGGGGGCCTTTGAAAACTTTCAACACATCAGCACCCGTATGTTTGATGACGTGAAAGCTACTGCCAACGAATAAGGCGCCAATAGCGGAGCCGCCGATAATCATCATCTCAAAGGGTAATGAGTGCAAAATAATGCCCATCTTCCCGCCAGCTAGAATATAGCCGCCGAAAACCATGACCAACGTTAATATGATGCCAATTAATGCACCCATGAAATTCACACCCTACCGGCACGATGGCCGAAAACGTAGTTCAGGTGTAAAGATCTATGTTTAATAAGGCGTAAAATGGATAATGATTATTACTGGTGAACAGCAGCATTTCGGCTCGCAATTATCATGCTCGCCTCATAAGCCTTGTCCGTAGTCATATTAGTTAGGACAAGAGCCGCGTTCTCAGAATTCATTTCAGTTAGAAAGCCAGCCGCGAATGTCGGATTCATTTTGTTAAAGATTTCTCCAGCGCGTTGCGGCTTCATTTGTTCATACATTCTGGCTAGCATCGTGATATCGCCTTGCGATGCTTCATTGGCGACATTTACGAGATTGGAAAGTTCTACGTTGCTCTTTTCCAGTTCCGAGAGCTTTTCTGCAATTCTTTCTTCGAGAATTTCGAGAATACGGATCCGGTCTTCCACCTCCGTGGCTTTTGTATCGAGGGTCGCGGAGCGATCTCGAATTGCCGCCATCAACTCGGTATATTGTGCAGCCTGATGTGATGCAGAGACGGGCTTTGCTAAGGCTGGCACTGGCTTGGCATGAGAATCCGCAGCCATATCATCGGCGCTGTGATCCAACTGCGCCGCCAATTTGGCATCCTTCATCAATTCAGCAGGAGGAGCAATGTCCGATTGCACCGTAGCTTGTTTGTCTTCTGCGTCGGGCCTGTTAAGGGCTGCATCAGCAATGCCGATTGCGCGTCCGGCAAAGGATGCCGCAAAAACGCCAGCGATTACGTATAGTGGATTTATTTTCACTGAGGCGCCCATGCTTATGCAACCTTTTCTTGCTCTTCAGCTTCGTCTTCAGCTTCAAACACTATATCAAGACCACCATCGTCGATTTTCTCTGGCTTAGGCGCGGGCACAATTATTTCAGGTACGGTTTCCGCGGAGGCGGGAGGAGCAGATTGCTCCGCGGCCTCAAGAGAGTTCAGTAGAAGTGTCGCCGAATTTTTAGCATCTTCTATATAGGGAGATAATATTTCCACGAGGTTACGCGCAGCGGTTTCTGTTTCCCCAACTGCTTGCGTGCTGATCTCTGTGATTTGCTCTATCAGTTCCTGGAGTTCCGGTATCTTTTTCTCAGATTCGGCAATTAGCGCTTCCAGTTTTGTTACAGTGGCGGCCGCCGTATCCTTGGTTTCCGCCATGGCGCCTTGCATCTCTTCTGCAGATTGCGATAAGGCGGCTATGCCGGTTTGGATACCACTGTCACTGCTGGTTAAGGCTTTGAGGCGTTTGCTCAATATCCAGCAATAGAGACAGGCGGTGCCTGAAGCTGCAAGCAGCAAGAAATCTATTATTAGCGCCATTTTATAGCTCCTAATTCAGAACAAAGTCAGTAATAAGAACATCCAAAACGATTTCGGATGAGGCAACGGTCTGCATACGCCTTAACATCTGCGCCCGCAGCCGGGTCATGGCAAAGGGCTCAACAAGGTCTTTTTCGTCAACTGCGCGAAGATAAGAGTTTAAAACATCTCTAAATCTAGGTTCAAGATGTTTGACGGCTTCCAATTGATCCTTAGTAGTTTCAACGCTAACAGAAATTTTAAGATATTGCGCTTGTGCGTTAGGACCTAAGCTTACAACAAGAGTTTCCAGATTAACGAATTCAACGTCTTCGTAACTTCTTGTTTTCTTTTCGTGCTGAGCCATAACGCTGCCATCGGCCTCACATGCCCCGCCGTCATTCCCAAACGGGGACATGAAAATAATACCTGCTGATACGGCGGCTAACAGACCGGCAATGCCAAGACTGGATAAGATGGCTTTGATGGGGGACGCCTTTTTCGTTGGCGTATCCTCACCATCATCGCCGATCATATCGTCTAGATCGTCCAGATCAATTTGTGGCTCGCTCATGGCGCGTAATTCTCATTCGAAAAAGTTATTTGGATGTCTTTAACAAGCTCCTTTGTAACCTCCTATTAATGATCAAATGGTAAACGGAATGCTGGGCATTAAGCGCATCATGTTTATACGCGCGTTAATAGTTGGTGAGAGATGCAAGGATTATTTACTTTTTGGCAAGCATTGCCGGTAGCAAAACAAATTACACTCGTTGGTTCAGTTTTGGCCACGATATTTGTTTTTTCGATCCTGGCGCGCACAGCGTCGGCGCCGAGTATGGCATTACTATATAGCGGCTTGGCCCCAAGCTCGTCAGGTGAAGTGATCAGCGCGCTTGAGCGGCTGAATGTTGAAACCGAAGTCCGCGGCGACTCGATCTATGTGGCATCAGGCGAGCGCGATTTCGTTCGCATGTCGCTGGCGCGGGAAGGACTGCCGCAGCAAGGGCAGGCAGGGTACGAACTCTTTGAGTCGCTCAGCGGATTTTCAACGACCTCTGATATATTTGACGTTACCTATTGGCGCGCGATGGAAGGTGAGCTTGCACGCACGATACTAGCAGCGCCTGGGGTCCAGGCTGCTCGGGTGCATATCGCCTATGAGCGCAATGTTTCATTTTCTCGGAGCCGGTCAAAACCCAAAGCCGTCGTCACAGTGACGATGGGACGGGGCTCCTTAGACGCCGCACATGCAAATTCCATTCGATATCTTGTCTCGTCCTCTGTGCCGGGTCTTGAAGCCGAACAGGTCGCGGTCATCGATTCTGCGCGCGGAATTATCCTCAGCCCCGGAAAAGCTGATGCAGTGATGGGCGGCCTTTCAGGTGAAATGGATCGTGAAAGGCGAATAGAAGACGATGTACTCAGTATTTTGGAGGCGCGTGTGGGCGCCGGGAATGCGCGTGTTCAAGTTATGCTGGAGATCGATCGAGAACGTGAAGCCATAACTGAACGTGTATTCGACCCAGAGGGCAGGGTGATATCCGGAAAAGAAACGACAGAAACAACTGAAAAATCAAGCGGCGGTAATAGCGGCTCCGTTACTGTTGCGAGCAATTTACCTGAGGGTGATGCAAGCGGTGGCGGTTCACAGTCGAGTTCAGAAAAAACTCAAACTAACGAAACCGTTCGCTACAACCTTTCGGAAATTCGCCGCGAGAGGCAAAAGGCGCCAGGTTCAATTTTGCGTTTAAGCGTAGCTGTTCTGGTTAATCACATAGAAACCGATAATGGAGACGGCAGCACTGAATTAACGCCGCGCAGCGATGAAGAGCTCGCGCAGCTTCGCGAACTGGTTTCGATGTCCGTAGGCTTCAATGAAGAGCGCGGCGACAAGCTGACTATTCAGAATATGTCTTTCAAACCGATCATCAATGAGGGAACGACTGTTGAAACAAGTTTCGTTGACAACTTTATGGATCGGCATTTGATGACGGCAATCCAGATCGCTATATTATCCATTGTGACATTGGTTTTAGGGTTATTCGTCGTCAAGCCAATTTTGTCGACGGCATCTCTAGCGGCTCCTCAGATGGAAGAGTTACCGGCTATTCCAATGAACGCCCCTCCGCCAGGAGAGCTTGAGACCCCAGATGCAATGGCGGCGCTGAAAGGACTCGCTAACGATAAAACCGATGAAACGGCGCTCCTCATTCAAGCTTGGCTTGAGGAGGAGGTTGCATGAGTGCACTGAGATTAATATTGGAGGACTTTGAGATCAGCGGCGCCTCCCCCGGCGCCGTGGGCGAAGTGCGCTCTCAGCAGGAACAGGCTGCTGCCTATGCGGAAGGCTATGCGGCGGGTACGGCTGCCGCGGCGGAAAAGCAACAACAAGACAGTGATTTTTTTGATACGGCAGCCGCGCAATTGAATGACGTGATTAGCAATCTTCCTACTCATCTCAACCAACAACTTGGTGAGGCGCTGGCTGCGGTCATGCAAAAAGTTTTACCGGCCTTGGCGGAAGAAGGTTTTGCACAAGAATCTGCAACCGCAATTTTGAAACATACCGACCTGAAGCAACCAGGTTCGGTTGTTGTCAAAGTTTCTAAAGAGCGCGCGGAGCAACTTACTGAGGCTTTCGTGCGGCGTGGATTTGAGCAGGTAGTGAATATCGAGGTTGATCCGGAACTTACCGGTTCCACCATAGCCGTATTTTGGAAAAATGGCGGGCTTGAAATGGATGTTGATATGGCGGTCCAGAAATCGCTTGAATGTCTAGAAAATTTCGTGAGCAAGCCCAAGGAAGAGAAAGCTGATGAGTGAAATACAACAGAATGATGACGAAGACGATATCGTCAGCTCAGTTAATGTAGACGGCAACGGAGAGGGCAATGAGGCCCCAGTTCTAGAGCGCCGTGAAGGCGGCGATGAGAATACGCTGAAGCGCGCGATTTTCGGAGTGACCATTGAGGTTACTGTTTCGGTTGGGACAGCACATCCACTCGTGGGTGAATTGCTTGAAATGAAGCGTAATCATTTATTGCCTCTTGATACAGCGATAGATGATCCGGTTGAGTTGCGTGTAAAAGATCGGTAATAGCACGTGGTGAGTTGACAGAAGTACCGGATACGGATGGCCAGCTGGCTATTCGTTTGACCGAAGTTGTCAATATTGCGAAAATTATTGATCAATGACGATTGCCCTAAAATTTGGCGCTGTGATTTTTGCAGTGTTGCTTGGCGGCGGCGCATTAGATGTTGCGTTGGCGCAAGATATGCCTGATGCGGAGGTGCTCGCTGGTGGGTTAAGTGCGCGCGTCATTCAATTGTTTGCACTTGTCACTGTGCTCAGTATTGCACCGGGCATTGCGATGATGGTGACGTGCCTGCCCTTTATGATCATTGTTTTTTCAATATTGCGCCAGGCGATCGGCTTACAGCAGGCGCCACCCGGCATGTTGATCATGAGCCTTGCGTTGTTTCTGACATATTTTGTTATGGAACCGGTGTTTACTGAGGCATGGCAAGGCGGGGTGCAGCCCTTGCTTGATGGCGATGTCACCGAAGAGCAGGCATTTGAACGCACACTTGCCCCATTCCGCGTCTTTATGGAAGGTCGCGTATCTCCTGTGGCTGTGGAAACGCTGACCGAAGCCGCCCCATTGAGGCAGGCTGAGGACATCACGCCGCTTTCCATCCTGATTCCCGCTTTTATGTTGTCGGAAATACAACACGCATTTGAAATCGGATTTATTATTTTCCTCCCGTTCCTGATCATAGATTTGATCGTTGCGTCTGTTCTGATGGCCATGGGGATGATGATGGTGCCCCCGGCGATTGTTTCTCTTCCATTCAAGCTTGCGTTTTTTGTTCTTGCAAATGGATGGGTTGAGATCGCAGGCGCTGTCGTAAAGGGATACGGAACCTGACCGCTGGGCGGGGAGATTTAGTTGTAAGTGGAGTACTACCGATGCCGGATTTATCTGCCTCACGTAAAGGGTCTAATGGTCGCAAGTTGCAACAATTAAGGCCGAGCGATTTGACTGCTCCGCAAAAGGCAGCGCTGGTGATTGCCGCACTCGGTCCAGAAGCAGCAGGCCCAATCATTGAACGCGTGGAAGATAAACATTTACGTGCGTTTGCGCGCGCTTATTCACATCTACAATCAGTTCCACAAGCTGCCCTAAAAGTAGTAGTTGAAGAGTTTGTCGGTCGCCTCAGCACAACAAGTGAAGGCGATAACATAAAAGGCGGCGTAGAGGAAACACGCGAATTCCTTGGTCAATTCATTGGATCGGATGATGTTTTTCGCCTGATGGATGGTATCAACCTGCCTGACGCAGGGTCGGTATGGGAAAAACTAGACCGGGCCAGTGATGAAGGGCTTGCGCAATATCTTGAAAATCAAAATCCTCAAGTGTCTGCCGTTGTATTATCCAAGATCAATACAGAAAAAGCATCGCGTATTCTTGACGTGCTGGATGAAGAAGCAGCACAAAAAATTATTACCAGATTAGCCAGGGCGATGCATATCAAGCCAGAGGTTCTACAAGTTTTATCGAATACGATTGAACGTGACTTTTTGACAGTTCAAACTGATGAACCGGAAAGTCGTAACCCGGGTGAAATGATTGGCGGCATGATGAACAACATCATGTCGAGCAAACGTGATAATCTGATGTCATTCATTGCGGAAAACGTACCGGATATTCTCTCCGACGTTCGCAAAGCCATGTTGACATTTCAGGATATTCCAGAGCGCGTACCGGCCAAAGCCGTACCGATGGCGGTCAAGGAAATTGATCACAATCTTTTCTTGCAAGCTGCGAAGTATGGCCGTCAAAATGCTCCGTCATCGGTCGATTTCATTTTTGAGAATATCTCCCAGCGTATGCGCAAGCAATATGAAGAAGAAATGGAAAAGCTAAAGCATATTCCGGTCAATGAAGCCGAGGCGGCGCAGGCGACTTTTATGACAATAGTGCGAAAGCTTGCCGCATCCGGCGAGATCGAGCTCAATGATATCGAAATTGAGGAAGATGAGGAGGCGGATGGTGAGGGCGGTGATAGCTGATAATGATCTAATGGCAGCGCTGCGATGGTTTGTTGTTATGTGGGATAGTGCAACCAACGAAAGTTGACTGCCGATTGTCATGAAATAGACGACTGAGCGTTATTGGCTATTAGTGATGGTCGGCGATTGAAGTTACCGGCGCCCATGATCGAGTAAATGACTGTTTTTCGCGCCTGACCGTCGAGTTAGCGGCCAATCTCTCTATGCCTAGAATCCAATCGGCAAAAGCTGGCAGAACAGACGTCTCCAAAAATATTCGTGCCGGATGCCGCTCGTTTGAAGGAACTGATCGGCAAGTGATAAGCAGTTTCTCAGTTTCCTCACATATAGATTGATTAATCCGGGGCATCCAGCCGGGTGGATAAAAGTCTGCCCTGAACAGCACCCCGTCTGTCCACCACGACTCGCTTCGCAGAAGAAGACTAGTGGATGTGTCGACGCGGCGTTCTTCGATGAGCTCCTGCAGCACTGACGACATTAACGGATAGCTTTGTCCATGTCTGAGTTTCGACTTCTGGATATCCCATCGTGTCAGATTGTCATCGGCCGGTCTTAATGGCAAGCTTTGGCGAATTATAGCCTATCAATTAGCGTCTCTTGAGAGACTGCTTTGGTAGCAATCTGTCTCTCGCACCAATCGGCGCGGAGTGGTGAATCTAGAGCAACGAGCGATTCCTGTTAAACGTAATTGCTCAGTTGTTACTGGACGATCAGTTCCGCATGTAGGGCGCCAGCGGTCTTTATTGACTTCAATATATCAATCATTTCCCGCGGACTGACACCCAGCGCATTGAGCCCGTCAACCAGATCTGCAAGCGTGACGTTCTCATTCAGCACAGCTACTTTTTGGTCAGGGCTTTCTTCGACAGTGATATCCGTGCGTGGGATAACGATCGTTTCTCCATTGCGAGAGAATGGATTTGGTTGGACCACACCCGGCAACTCACGGATGCGGATTGACAGATTACCTTGCGCTACCGCGACGCTTGAGATGCGCACATCAGATCCCAGGACTATCGTTCCGGAGCGTTGGTCGACAACAACACGGGCCTTTTGGGCGGGCGTGATTTCGAAATTTTCGATGGCGCTGATTAAATGCGCTGGAGAGCTGAAGTTATTGCCTAAAATAATTTCAACGGCAGTAGAATCGAGCATTGTGGCGATGGGTTTTCCCACTTTACTATTGATGATGCCTTCAACGCGCTCGGCAGTCGTAAAGTCCGGCGAGCGTAAAGTAAGGCGTAGGGTCTTCATCTCAGAAAAATCAAAATCCAACTCACGCTCAACACGTGCGCCGTTTGGTATGGTGCCTGAAGTGGGGACGCCTTCTGTGACTGACGCCGCATCGCCCTCTGCGGCAAACCCGCTGACCAGGACAGGGCCTTGCGCCACGGCGTAAATTTGGCCATCTGCAGCATTCAACGGGGTCATAATAAGCATGCCGCCGGTTAAGTTTTTAGCGTCGCCAATCGCTGAAATCGTCACGTCAATCTGTGAACCTGCGCGTGCAAAAGGCGGTAGTGTTCCCGTCACCAAAACAGCGGCAACATTTTTGGGTCGGAAGTTTTCGCCCTGCACATTTATTCCAAGTCGCTCAAGAAGGTTTGATAAAGCCTCTTCGGCATAAGGAATATTACGCATACCATCGCCGGTGCCATTCAGCCCGACAACGAGGCCATAACCTACAAGATCGTTCCCGCGAACGCCCTCAACCTCAACAATATCTTTTAGCTTAACCCCTGCAATAGCAGGATTGACCGAGAGCGGCAGGAGGCATGCAACAAGGAGAAGATGTAAACGCATCGAGATTACCTGATAAAGTTTGCGAGGGATAATCGCGCCAAACGCGCCGTCATCAAATATGACGCCTCAAGCTGGGTTTCTAATAATTGTAGTTCTGAAGCGGCCTCAAATGGGTCGCGTGCTGTCTTGGCGTTAAAGAGCCTTGCGAGCACTGTTTCTTCAAGTTCAAAACGTTTAATTGCGGCCTCAACCCGCGCTTCGCTGACGCCGATGAGTGCACGCTGTTCGGTTAGCTTGGTTTCGCCATCCAGTACATTATCAATGCCGTTAGCAATGATGGCGTCCCGGTCGGTGAATGTAGCACTACTGAGTGATGCAATTGTGGCAAGTCCGCGAATGATATCCTTGATCGCCGGATCATCAGCCTTTGCCGATATGTCGATGCGCACACCAGGGCCAATTTCGACTGCAGGGGATCTATTTGTACCGCCTAGATAAATCGTTGTTGCAAATCCGCCCGCGGGGTCGTCGAAATAGGTATCCAGTTGCGCCTGTGCATCGGCAGCGTCTGTGGCTCCCGCCATAATGGCTTCGATGTCAGCAATAAGCTGAGTGGCGGGTGCAAGCGGCGCTTGATCCGTTTCATCGCCCCCAAACATTGCGCGCTCTCCAAATTTGGCGTTCAAAGATGCAAATGTATTGAGTAGAGCCGCTCTGGCGTCTCCGGTGAGAATATTGACTGTGGACTCGTCCTCGAGTCCGACCGCTGAGAGTAAATTGGTTGCGATCCGGGAGCCTTGAGATCCAATATTGCCAAGCGTAGTTTGCGTTATTTGTGCGCGACTTCCCACAAGCAACAAACTGCTCTGAAAGTATTGTACGTCGCCGATCGCTTTTTTCAACAAGTGCACGGAGCCGACATCGCCTTTGGTTTGGGCGGTTACATCCTCATAACGGCCAGTTGTTGTTTCTGTGCGCGTCGTATCCAAACGGGTTCTCAGACCCGATACATTCCGGGAAAGTTTGGTGAATGACAAAATATCTGGAACGCTTGTACTGCTCATCTATAGCTCCAATAATACACGGATCATTTGATTCGCCGCCTCAATCACTTTTGCATTTGCGGAAAAAGCCCGCTCAATAAGCAGTAATTTCTGAAGTTCCTGATCGGTATCAACAGCTGTTACCGAGATCTCAGCATCGAGTAGTGATTGATAACGCGCTGCGGTTGCGGCAAGTTGAGTTTCTGCTGAAATTCGCGCCGTGCCGATCGTCGAGGTGACGTTGGCGGCAGCTTCTATCGCCGAGAGCTGGCCGCCAAGGCCGGTGCCGGCGGGGGGTGTTTTCAATGCAGTCAAGCTATCCAGCAATAAAAAGAGAAGATCCGCATTGCCGGCGGCTCCCTCAGCAGCAGCGCCGATGCCATCTCTGATGCGCCATAGGTTACCGCCCTGATCCGGATCGACGGCGGCGTTAATGGCGAAGCGCATGGAAAGTCCAATTTCCATGGCGGGGTTGAAAGCGCTGCCTGCGTCTGTAAATAGACCCGCCGCACCAGGGGCGAGTGTCATGTCGGCGGCTTCAAGCCGTTCCATGACGTCGCGGGCGAGGCCGTCGAGTTTGGTTTGGAAACCGGGTGCGATTTCGTCACGTATCTGGAACAAGCCTACCAGTTTTCCTTCACGAAGCGTCAGGCTGCCGCCAGTTCCAGGTGTGATGTCCACACCGTTCACCGATAGTCCAGAAAAGTCGCCGCTGGCTAAAGTTCCGCTGGGTGTAATGCTATTTGCTCGGGAGAAAGTGATTTCCTGCGCCGATGACGCCAGCAGGAAGACGCCTTCCTTCGTCATCAGATCGATTTCTCCGTTGCCACGGAGGATCTCACGGACGTGAATGACGCCCGACACTTCGTCAATCATGGTTTTGCGTTGATCTTCCAAAGCACTCGCATCTTGGTTGCCGACGTTTGCTAGGAGGATTTGGCCATTCAGCTTTTCGATTTGCTTGAGTGTTTGATTAACAGAGTCGACTTGTCGCGCGATCTGCGCGTCAGCATCCAGACGCGTCGTTTGAGCCTGACCAGACAATTGATTGAAGCTTGATGAAAGCGATTTCGCTGCATTAAGGACTTGCGACTGAAAAGGTTGTGATTCTGGGGTTAGCGACAATGACCGCAGCGAGGTTTCCAGATTTTGATATTGTGCAAACAAACTAAAAGGATCGCCGGGTTCGCCCAATAATGTGTTGAATTTGGCGTAAGTCGTTGCTGCGGCTTGCTCGCGATTGAGTGTGCTTTCGCTGCTGCGCCGGTCATTGGTCAATGCCTGGTCCGTAGCACGGATCACGCCATTGACGGATACCCCGGCGCCGCGACCGGCAACGATTCTCTCGCCAACCTCAATTTCACGCTTCGAATATCCCGGCGTCAACGCATTCGCCACATTATTGGCGATAATGTTAGCGCGTGTTGCCGCAGCGGCGAGACCGGAATTGGCGTTGTTTAGAGCTGAAGTGATAGACATGGCGCGCTCACATTACGTTACTCACTAATTAGCGAATGAGGTTTGTCGTCTCCTGCAGCATCTCATCGACTGTCTGGACGATTTTGGCGTTTGACGAGTAAGCCCGTTGCGTTTGAATGAGGTCTGTCAATTCCGCAGCGATATCTGTTGTGGATTCGGTGAGCGCAAAGCCTTCTGTCGTGCCGACGGGACCGGTGCCAGCATCCCAGAGGAAGAAGTCACCACTTGACGCTGACAAGGCGAAAGCCTGGTTGTCGAGCGCGGTTAGACCATTTATGTTCGGTACGTCCACAAGCGGAACCTGATAAATGGTCCGCCGGAAACCGGTATCATAAATACCTTTGACCAGGCCGCCTTCAGTAATCTCAATTGAACTCAAGCTGCCGATCGGGGTGCCGTCTGCTGCAACGCCAACCGGTGCAAAGGATGTTGAAAACTGGGTCAGAAATGTACTTTTACCAGGCGATCCGACACTGACCTCCAAGGGGCCAAAAGCAACATTGAGCCCAATTAAGCCTGTGGCCGGGTCGAAGGTCGCGCCTGTCCCCGGGGTTAAGGATAAAATAGATCCACCTGTACCCGCTGATTCATCAAATACAACATCGAACGTTGCGACTGGTACTGTGCCGCCATCCGCCTGATCGAAAATATCGACTTGCCAGGCATTACTTGCGCCTGTCGCTGGCACCTGCGGGATGAATTCAAAAGTTAACGTTTGCGAACGGCCGAGTGTGTCGAAATATTCGACGGGGAGTGTCAAAGCGGAGCCGTCGCCGGTCGACTGTGTTGCGGTGGCGGGTAGGTTCAAACCCAGGTCAATTTGGGTTGTCGGTGCTGCGACCAACTCGAATGAAGTAATTCGAATGGGCTCAAGTCCGGTTGACGTATTGCGGCCGGGCACTGGGATCGTGCCATCGGGATCTGCAGGCCAGCCCATCAAGAACAAACCGCCGAGCGTGCGCAAAAAGCCGTTTTCATCGGGATTAAAAGAGCCTGTCGTTGTCAGAAGCATTGGACGCTCACCCGCGGGCGCGTTAATACCGGCCGACGTCGTAACCGGCAACATGCCGCGCCCGGCAATAGAGATGTCGGTGCCATTATTGGTTGAAATCAATGCCCCTTGGGCCCCTACATCCTTGAACGTGGCGGCTCGGACGCCGCCGGCGTTATATGCGCCGCCGCCCGAACTGAGAACAATATTGGAAAAATCGGTTTCAACGCGTTTGTATCCGAAGGTTTGTGAGTTTGCGATGTTGTCGGAAATCGTTGCGAGTTTCGTCGCATTGACTGCAAGACCCATTACGCCAGCGTTTAGAGAAGATGATAGACCCATAACTGTTACTCACAATTTGTTTAAAATGTTAACCAAGTGAGGACAGTATCAGGTTGGATCATTAAAATTATTATAATTAACAGAACTCAGTGTCAGGATTTTAATATTGTGATTGATATTCGCCGATTTTGCGGCGCTAATCGATCATCAACCAACGGATCGGTGTCGGCTTTTCCGGCAACTTCCGTGATTTGGGATACTGGCATTCCAGCCGCTAACATCAGTCGCCGTGCTTGATGGGCGCGGTCTGTAGAGAGTTCCCAATTTGTGTAGTCTCTACCGCTGGAATAAGAGAGGCCATCCGTGTGGCCCGTGATCGACAGATTGTTGCTGATCAAAGAGAGGCTGGATGTCACAACTTCCAACAGTAGCCGCATTGTGGGTGAGGCCTCTGTGGAACCTACCTTGAATAACGGACTGCCATCAATGTCGACCAGTTCTATGACGATACCCTCAGGGGTCACTCGGGTGAGTATGTGCCGCCCCAGGCCATCCGCATCGCCGTCTTCAAATTGTGATGCTATCTCTTTTCGTAACGCCTCGAGAGACTTAGCCGCTTCCTTCGCGGTTCCACCTGATTCATCCAGATTGGCTTTGAGAGTATCCTGGTTTTCAGAGCCCTTTTCCTCTGAGGACCGCTTTGCTTTAGCGCCGCCGGTCCCGTCTTTCGCAAGAGTATCATCGGAATAAACTGTGGATCCGCTCAACATCCCCGAGCCTCCGCCTGATATTGGGCTGATCGGAATGGATGGATTAAAATAGTCAGCAATGCCTTTGCGCTGATCTTCGGTTGTTGCATTGAGCAGCCACATCAACAAGAAAAACGCCATCATCGCCGTCACAAAATCGGCATATGCGACTTTCCAGGCGCCCCCATGATGGCCGCCGCCAGACACCTTCTTAATTTTTTTAATGATTATAGTAGGTTCTGAACCGCTCACGACATGCCCGCCAATACTCCGTACCTGGTGCCTAAGGGAATAAAATTTTAACGTTAATTTCGAACTAAAATCATGAGTGCGAACTGATGTTAACTTTAATCGTATTTTAAGTATGCATAAAATAAGTATGTGAGTGTTAGGAATGGAAATTATAGTAAATGACAGAGGCGAGTAAATCTGACCCTGTTGAAGCCGTGCTGACGAAAAAAGTCAGAAGTGCGAGTTTCGATATCTCTAATTTCCCTGTTCTTGAGAACCTTGCGGAATATGCGGGAAAAAAATGTGCATCCGGTCTTTCTGATGCTGCAAATGTGGTTGTCCGACCTCTAAAAACTAAAACCAGCATGCGGGATGCGCAACCCGCTCTCGATGGCTTGTCAAAAAGCACCAATTACTACTGGTTCGGCGATCGCTTGGATGATCACGCTATGCTTGTCGGCCTGTCCCCGAATTTTTTATCAGCGCTGAGTGAAGCGCTGTTGGGCGGCGGCTTTGAGATGTCTGATGAGGAGGCGAGTCCGACGCTGCTCGATTCCAAATTGGCCCAGATGTTTGTTGTCGATATGGCTGATAATATTATTCGCTATCTTGCCGGTAAGTTACCGAACATTCGGCCGGAAGAATATGAATTTAAGAAATCTGCGACGTCTGCCAAGAGCACCCTAAAGGGCTTCCAGACGAGCGCACTATTCAGTATGGCAATAGAAGTCATGGTCGAAGAAGATAAACTATCTTCTTTTCTGACTTTCCATTTTGCGACCGAGTTTCTTGAAAGAAATGGAATGTTAGCGCCGGCTGCAAAATCTTCGATCGTTGCTGGCGACAATACCCAATGGTATGCAGATATGCTTGATAATGTTAATCATACTGCAATTGACCTGTCTGTGATGATTGGAAAGTATACGATGACATTGTCTGAGCTATCCAAGCTTGAGGTCGATCAGATTATTCCTCTTGAAGAAAACGCACACAACGCCCTTGATGTGAACATTAAGACGGATGAGGGAATATTTACTTTGTGCAAAGGCAAGCTTGGCACGTTCAAGAAAAACAAAGCTGTGAAGGTTGTGTCACAGGTTTCTGTGGATTAGAGCGTCTAGTGAAAAGTGTGCAACGGTTTTCACGTTAAACGACGCGACCAATAAAGAACTAGAGCAAAATTAGAGATTCATATTAATCGCATTTTGCCCTAGGCCCGTTCTAAAAGCCATGACCCGACCAGATACCAAAGGCTAATCGCTGTTATGCGGTTGTGCCATCTAAGCAGTATTGCATGTAGGTATATTCACGGGGCCACGAGCTTGAGTTATCCAGAGCAAATGGCAACGCTGTGACGTGACAGTTCTACGATCACGTCTTTTTTCTTCAGTATAGTGAGCGTGCGGCTCAATGTTTCGAGCCGCAGACCCAAATAATCAGCAATATCCTGGCGTGACATGGGTAAGGGTATCTTGCGGTGTCCCTCCCCATGATCGGCGCCAATGGCTTTATCCAACAGTTGCAGAAAACTGATGACCCGCTCTTCCGCCGTCTTCTTGCCGAGAAGGACGATGTGATCTTGTGCTTTGTGATATTCGGTCTGGCCTCGCGCAATGAGACGGTCCTTTACGCCCGGTGACGAGGCGGCAATCTCTTCAAGGTAACGATGTGGAAAATGGCAAATGGAGCTGTCTTCGAGTGCCTCTGCTGAGTAGGCGCTGGCCTCAGTTGGGCGTACGCCGGCAAAGTCACCCTTGAATAAAAATCCGGTCACTTGGCGTCGCCCGTCTTCCAGATATTTTGACAGGCGGAAACTGCCCTGGACAATTACATAGAGACTGTCATTCAATTCGCCCTCAGACATGATCGCATGATTTTTTGATACTGGTCGCCGCGCCATCAGCTTTTTAACCTGTGCAAATTCACGCGGGCCCAGCTCCGAGCAAATGGAACGTTCGCGAACTTCGCATAGATCGCAGGGGCCAGGCTGGCTTTGGCCTGCCCAACAATGATCCGGCGCAGAATGAATTGTATTCCCCACTAATTGGGCCCGCCTTGATTAGCCATCATCTAAGATAATCAAGACTGCATAGAATATCTAGCCTATCAAGGGTGGGTTAGACCGCGCGCGCGAGGGGTTTTTCAGCGTAGATATATGGATCAAACGCCGCTGCGACAGCGCGACACAGGCTGTGTGCATCATCATTGATGATGAGGGTTGTTCCATGCCGACAGATAAGCCCGTCCTCTTCCATGGCGTTCAAACCCAGTGTAATTCGCTCGGTCTCATGGGGTGCGCAATGAGTGAAGATCGCGCTGAGGTCAGTTTTGAATTCACATAAGAGTTGACTGATGGCGTCGGCGACAACCTCATCTCGTGTCGATCTCACCACCCCCCTGACGGCAGGTAATCGTTGTGAATTCACCGCTGAGCAATAGCTTCGGATATCCTTTTCATTCTGGGCATATAGCCCATTGATGAAGCTGATTGCGCTGGCTCCAACCCCAATTGACGCCTTAGCTATATCATCGGTGAAGCCCTGGAAATTCCTTCGCAGACGTTTTTCGCGAACGGCAATTGCTAGTGGATTATCTGGTTTAGCATAATGGTCGAAGCCGATGCGAACATATCCTGCGGAGACAAGCGCTTCGTCAGCGAGGTCAGCGAGATCACGGCGCATCGATTCGCAAGGCAAGTCCTGATTGTTGATCATGCGTTGACGCGGCAGTGCGGAGGGTAAATGAGCATAACCAAAAACGGAAAGCCGATCCGGCCCAAGCGCGATGACTTTTTCGATTGTTGCGGCGAAATTTTTCGGTGTCTGTTTTGGCAAACCGTAGAGGATGTCAAAGGCCACGTCGTTGATACCGGATTTTCGCATGGCGCTGACACAGTTTTCGATCAGCTCGAAACTTTGAATTCTATTGATGGCCTTTTGCACATCAGGATCAAGGTCCTGAACGCCAAGGCTCATGCGTGTAAAGCCTAATGCTGCGAGGCGTGGAAAATCGCCCTCCCTAATAAGCCGCGGATCAAGTTCAATCGCCAGGCGCGCATCATCGGTTAAGCCTAGCTCTAATTCTATCGTGTTTAAAATCCGACCCAAATCATCGGCCTGAAGATAATTTGGGGTGCCGCCACCAAAATGCACGCTCACAGGGCGCCCGGCGCCCCCAAGATAGCGACTGACGATCCTGATTTCGTCCAGTACTGCATCGACATAATTTAAGGCGCGGTTGTAATTGTTCTCAACGCGCATATTGCAACCGCAATACCAGCAAAGCTGCCGGCAAAATGGGATGTGAACATAGATAGACAATGGCTGGTAAAGGTCGACGGTTTTCAGCTTCTCGCCAAACTGGGCGGCATTAACCGAATCGTCAAAGTACAATGCTGACGGATAGCTTGTATATCTCGGCGTGCGTAGGCTTAAATATTTATGCCAGGAAGGCTTCATGATGTTTTCTATTACAGAGGAAGCGAAGTCTTTTCTGACCTGGATCAAATTGGGTTATTTGGCGGGTCTTATTTGAATAAATTTTGTCTTTGGCAGTCAATTTATGATCTAGATCAAAAACAAATAACAGCGCGCAGGTAGTCCCGGTTTCGTAATGATTTAACTAAAAGGGAATGCCATGCGCCGCTCATTGATGCTGATTGCAGCTCTTACCGCCGCCTCCGTTCAACAAGCTTCGGCTGAGCAAGGAGACTGGCTGGTTCGGTTGCGCGCGATAGGGGTGATTCCGACAGAAAATGTATCAGATGTCCTGCCGGCATTCCCGGGCGGTTCCGCCACGGTTGAGAACGCCTATGTTCCTGAGCTCGATTTCACTTACTTTTTGACCGATAATATTGGTGCGGAACTCATTCTGGCCACTAGTCCTCATAGCCTGGAAGGCACAGGCACTCTCGCAGCCCTCGGCGAGATTGCTGATG
>JAADIH010000013.1 GCA_013151435.1 Alphaproteobacteria bacterium | reverse complement strand
GTGGTGATTGAAATTGACGAGGCGCTTGTTGTGATGGCGAGCATCCAACTGCCATCGCCCGCTGACGGCATTGCGTTTTCTGACCCGCGTCTCCTCACGCTTGGATGGCGCATCATCTCGGTAAAAAATGAACACATCCAAAGTGGCGATTATGATCACCGGCGCATAGCGCTCGGCGTTCCCGAATTTGGAAAAGATTTCGGATCAGATGAAATGTTCCTGCTGGATGTTAATTATGATGCACTGAACGGCGTCAGCTATAAAAAGGGATGCTTCGTCGGGCAGGAAGTCACCAGCCGCATGAAGCGCAAAGGCGCAGTTCGAAAGCGGACGCTCATTGTCGAATGTGAAGACGCCTCACTCAACAAAGGCGCGCCGGTCATCGCTGGTGATTCCACACTCGGGGAAATTCTAAGCAGCGCGAACCACCAGGCCCTCGCCCTTATTCGCCTTGACCGCTGGGGAAAAGCGACCGCTGCAGGCGCCACACTCACCTGTGAGGACCACAAAGTGCATTTGGCTATTCCTGAATATCTAAAACAGGACTAACCTTCCCTCTAATTTGGAAAATTGGAGCAATCTCATGACACCAACAGCCACCGCCCTTTTGGGCTTTGTATCCTGGGCGTTATTATTAGTAATGAGCCTTGGTGTATTGCGCACCATGGCCACCCTTACCGGCGGGCGGGCCGCTAACTCCTTCAGCCCCTCAGGTGAGGACATGCCGGGCCTTGGCAAACGGCTCACCCGCGCCCACGCCAATTGTTATGAATTCCTGCCGCTGGCCGGCATTGTGATGCTATACGCCATCGCCACAGGTCAAACCGCCGCCACCGATGGGCTGGCTCTTGCTTTTCTCGGCGCTCGCATCGCCCAGTCCGTGACCCAGATCATTTCCACCAGCAATAGTTTCGTCTTGATCCGGTTTGGCTTTTTCGGCGTGCAACTGGCGATCCTGATTATCTGGCTCTTAAAAATGTTTCACCATATCTAACAATGGCAAAAAAAATACATTGTCCCCCTCTTCATTGCCTATGGGCGCCGGAGGATGATGCGCTTTATCGTCAGTATCATGACGAGGATTGGGGCGTTCCCGAATATGATGATCGTGCGCTGTTTGAAAAGCTGATCCTTGATGGCTTTCAGGCCGGGCTTTCCTGGCGCACGATCCTCTATAAACGTGAGAATTTCCGCAAAGCCTTTAATGGCTTTGATGCGGAAAAGATCGTGCGCTATAGCCCGAAGAAAATTGAGCGCCTGATGCAAGACACAGGCATCATTCGGTCCAAGACAAAGATCAACGCCACCATCGGCAACGCAAAGATCTATCTCGGTATTATGGAAGATGGGTCAGGCGCTTTCTCTGATTTTCTATGGGACTTTGTCGATGGCAAGCCAATCGTCAACAAATGGAAAGATTACCGCAAAGGCCCGGTAAAAACACCGCAAAGCGAAGCCATGTCTAAAGAGCTAAAGCGCCGGGGGTTTAAATTTGTCGGCCCGGTCATCGTCTATGCCTTTATGCAGGCGGTGGGCATGGTCAATGATCACGAGATTGGATGCCCCCGCCACAAAGCTGTGCAGAAGCTTGCGCGGTGACGCCGGTTGCGCCCACGCCAAGATCAGCGCAAATTAGTGAAAACGCCAAGCGGAAAGTTAAATCCATGTCAGAGTATGCAGACGCCGATGTGCGCATCGTCGCCACCGGGCTTTATACACCGCCCCATTCGATCTCAAACGACGAGCTGGTCCTATCCTTCAACGCCTATGTTGAGAAGTTCAATGCCGAACAGGCCGACGCCATCGAGGCCGGAGATATTGAGCCTTTGAGCCCCTCTTCCGCGCCCTTCATCGAAAAGGCGTCCGGCATCAAATCGCGTTTCGTCATGGATAAAGCAGGCATCCTCGACATCAATCGCATGGCCCCCCATATCCCTGCTCGGCCCAACTCCGAGATTTTTGGCGGAAATGGCGGTGAACGCTGCGCGCGACGCCATGCGCTCAGCTGAGATTAACGCTAGCGATATTGATGTGGTGATTTGCGCGGCTTCCAATCTTCAGCGCGGCTATCCGGCAATCGCCGTTGAGATTCAAGATGCGCTCGGGATTGACGGTTACGCCTTTGACATGAACGTGGCTTGCGCTTCGGCTGCTTTCGGGATTGAGGCGGGGATGGGCCTGATCCGCAATGGCGCGCGACGCGTGTTGATGGTGAACCCGGAAATCTGCACGGCGCATTTGAACTTCCGCGACCGCGACAGCCATTTCATTTTTGGCGATGTCGCCACCGCGGTCATTCTAGAGCGCGCTGAGGGCGAACCTTCCGCTGATGCATGGGATATTCTCGGGGCCCGCCTCAAAACCAAATATTCTAATAATATCCGCAATAATTTCGGCTTTATGAACCACTGCGAGCGCGACACGGGAGAAGCCGCCGACCCGCAAGGCGATCCGTTTACGGATAAATTATTCATGCAGGAAGGCCGAAAAGTCTTCAAAGAAGTCGTCCCTATGGTCAGTGAGCTTATCACGTCGCAATTGGGGGATGCGGGAATCGCCCCGGAAAATGTCAAACGCTTCTGGCTGCATCAGGCCAACCTCGCCATGAATGAGTTTATCGCCCGCCGCGTGCTCGGCCGCGACGCCGATACGACAGAGGCCCCGGTGGTCCTTGACGAATATGCCAATACCTCATCGGCCGGGTCGATCATCGCCTTCCATAAGCACCGCGAGGATATCGCCATCGGCGATATCGGAGTGATTTGCGGCTTTGGCGCTGGCTATTCCGCTGGCTCAATCATTGTGCGGAAAGTGGCGTGACACCATTCTCTCATGGTCATCCCGCAGCACCAATTAACCCGCAATGATATAGGTCAAGCCGCATGCCTGTTGCGTGATGCGTTTTTCTACAACCCGGCGGGAGCAACACTAACAACACTTGCACGATATGGGTTTTTCAATGCCGTTCCGAAACGGTTTTAGTGCGTTCATGCGAATGATCACTATATCGCTATGGGGCATAGTGGCTTTGCACAAAATGAAGAGGGTATAAGAAGACTGATGAGCTTATTTACTTCGGCAACCATCCACCAACATCCACACCAATCTATGACGTTCAATGTGGTATGACGCAGGAAACGTTTGAAGAACTGGAGGAAGACTAATGGCGCATCTTAATGCAAAAATTACCGCTGCAATGACAATACTATTTGTCACAGGGTGTGGCGATAATGCTGAGCATTATAGAATGGCGAGACTTATGACACAACGAGTCCTTAGATTATTTAGTGTGTTTTTTCTTTTCATCGTATCATGCGACCGATCGGCATCCATCGGGTCAGAAGAAGTAGTCACGGTGGAAAAGGGTAGCAAAAATAACGTTACCAATGGAACCAACGTATCATCACAAGCCATACTGCCTGGCGTTTTAGACCTTCCTTTATATGATAATCTAACACCACTTGACGAGTGTGGTTGGTTTAGGGGGTCTGAGCCTACTGCAAAGTCAGAACATACTGTCGGCGAAGCATGCGTGAGAGTTTCACAAGGCAATGCCGATCAGGTCATTCAACGTTACATAAGTTTACTGATCGATGCTGGTTGGGAAGAACACCAATACGGCACTCTCAGTAAATCACAATGCCATATTGCAAACTTCCGGGCGATTCCTATCGACAAATCTGAGCCTTCCAAAGGCAAAGACATATATATCTATGTAGAAAGAGCCAGCAAAGCAAATTGCTCAGAATAAACTAAAAGGCCGACGCAACCAAAATTCGATCTGACATATCGGTACGTTCATTATACAAACTTCTTAAGGAGCCACACAGAAAATGATCAATTGGAATGAAATCATCGGTGGAGGCGCTGATGTTAGTAATAACAGCAATTACTTGTCCGTCATCAAATAACTTGAGACAGTTGAGCGTTCTTAGTAACGGAGTCTCTGGCTCATCTATTGTATCAGTTTAGGCGGCGGCCTTGCGGTGTTGCAAGCGCCGTTGCTCCAAGCTTAGCGATGTCGGCAAGGCATATATTTATCACATATGATCCAAGTACTGATACTATCAGCTGTTTCTGAAATCGAGCAGGCGCACGACAAGCACTCGCGGCAAAGGCGTCGATACACGGCTATTAACGGCGCAATTGTACAACCCCGTCGATCCATCCGGAGCACCAACTTCATTATCAACGCAGCGGCCGAAAAATGTCGGCTTTTACGAAAAGCTGGGATTCAAAGTCGCCTGCGAGCACAAAATTGGCGGTGCAAACGGTTTTCACAATTGGATCATGGTCTATAGCAAAGAGCCCCTTCAGAACTTGTGAATAATGCTGACTGGCTGTATTG
>JAADIH010000080.1 GCA_013151435.1 Alphaproteobacteria bacterium | reverse complement strand
TTCCGTCACGCGTATCCGGCGACGGCGCCACCGTGCCGGCATTGGCCGTCCACATGGTCGACGCCGCATAACAATTGGCGAGCAGTTGCGGATCGGTTTTTGCGGCGCGCTCGATGATCTGTTTGTCCGTACCGGAGAACCCTAACGCCCGCAGGGTTTTTAAATGTGGGCGGTCCTGAGGCGGCAAGAACCCTTGCGGCAGCCCCAGTTCCATCACCTCGCGCATTTTGCCAAGCCCTTGCAGCGCCGCCTCGCGCGGATTTGACGCCGCGCCCGCATTACTCGCTGAGGCAAGATTGCCAAAGGACAGCCCTGCATAATTATGCGTCGGGCCGATCAGTCCGTCAAAATTGTATTCACTGTACGTCACTTCATCCCGACCTGACCATCCGCCATGGGAAGAAGCGCCTCGCCTTCCATGCTCGCCACCGGATAGGCGCAATAATCCGCCGCGTAATAAGCGCTTGGGTTGTGATTTCCCGAGGCGCCGATGCCGCCAAAGGGCGCGGCTCCAGAAGCGCCCGTAGTCTGGCGGTTCCAATTGACGATGCCCGCTCGCGACAACGCCAGGAATTTTTCCCATTTTGATGTGTCATCGGTAAGGATACCCGCCGACAGGCCAAATTTTGTAGCGTTGGCGCGTGCAATCGCATCATCGAAATTTTTGACCCGCCAGATTTTCAACAGCGGTCCGAAATGTTCTTCATCGGGGACAGCGGGGTTGCGCGTGACATCAACAATGCCCGGCGTCACGAAGGCGCTTCCCTCTTCACGCACACTCAAATTGCGGATCGCCTCGCCGTCCTGATCGAGAAGCTGGTCAAAGGCGCGCTCTAACCCTTCGGCAATTTTTGGCGTGATCACCGGTCCCATGAAAGGTTGCGGATCATCAAATGGGGCGCCGATAATCAGCCGGTCAGTGAGTTTCACCAGCGCATCCACGGCTTTATCGCCAGCCGCGCCCTCAGGCAGGATCAACCGCCGCGCACAGGTGCAACGCTGACCACTGGTCAAAAACGCCGATTGCACGACCGCGAAAGCCGCTGCATCCACATCATCCGTATCCCACCAGATCAGCGGATTATTGCCGCCAAGTTCCAGTGCGAGGATAATATCCATGCGGTCAGCAAATTGCTTGTGGATCGCAAGGCCGGTTTTCGCGCCACCCGTGAACAACACTCCATCGACATCTGCGGCGGTGAGCGCCTGTCCGGTCTCGCGCGCGCCTTGCACCATGTTTACAACACCCGCGGGGACACCCGCTTCCATCATCCGTTCAACAATGAACGCCCCCGGTCCCGGCGTCATTTCTGACGGCTTGAAGACCACAGTATTTCCGGCAATCAGTGCAGGGATGATATGACCATTGGCCAAATGCGCCGGAAAATTATACGGCCCCAATACCGCCATCACCCCATGGGGCTTGTGGCGCAGAATACCGCGCGTTGCGCCGGTTGCGGTTTCTTTCTCGCCGGTGCGGTCATGATAGGCGCGGATTGAAATATCAATTTTACCGGCAACAGCCGCAGCCTCAGTCTTGGTCTCCCAAAAAGGTTTGCCGGTCTCAACCGAGATCAACCGCGCCAGCGCGTCGCCGTCGCGCTTAATGATGTCGCGATAGCGCTCCACAACTGCAATGCGGTCAGCCAGCGGCGTTAGCGCGCCCATTTCTCAAAAGCGCCGCGCGCGGCCGTTACGGCGTCAGTGACATCCGTCTTGGTTGCGCTGGCGCCCTTCCAGATTTCTTCACCGGTGGAGGGATCAAAACTAGAAAATACCGCGCCTTTGCCGTCGCGCCATTCGCCATTGATCAAAATTTTATTGGTCATGTGTACTCATCCGTTTTAATTACCGCAGCGCCCCTTCCGACCCTCCGGGCCACCTCCCCCGTAAACGGAGGAGGAACAAGCAAGGCTCACCACGCCACCGCGCGCACTTCATCGCCTTTGACAACGCCCAGCACATCGGCAGACGCCTGATCGAGAGTCATCGCTTCACCATCAATACGCGCTGGCGCGCGCAGCGCCCGAAATGTCGTAAGGCGCCCAGCCACCATTAATTGCAATGGCACCTCACCAGGGTCAGTGATCTTGACAATTTTATAAACCTTGCTGGCCTTTATGGTTTCGAGGTCATCAATATGCGCATCCACCAGCGGGCCGCCGTCAAAGACATCGATGTACCCACGATAATGAAAACCCTCTTTGATCAGCATATTGTAAGCCGGTATCGCGCTATCATGGGGCTTACCCAGGATTTCACGTGCAGCTTTTGGCAGGAGGGCTGCATAGATCGGATGGCGCGGCATCAAGTCTGAAATAAACTGGTTTCCAAGCGCGGAATTGGCAAGATCCGCATCTTCAAACTCCATATCAAAAAACGGTTTGCCCAGGGCTTCCCAAAAGGGTTGCTCCCCATTGGGTCCACGCCACCCACGCAATTCCGCACAAACCGGATCGGCGACCAATTCGCGATGCTGAGCAATGAACAAATATCGTGTGCGCGCCAGGTATTTCCCAAAGCCGCCACCGCGTGCATCTGGCGACAGAAATAACGCCCCCACCTCACCGCAGCCTGTAAAATCATGAGTTGGCACGAGTAGGCGCCGTTCAATATGTTTGTTAAGCTGCGTTGATGCGTGTACTGTTTTATTGATCCGGTAGTTGACGAATCCATGATCAAGGCCAATCGTAGAAAACACCGCAGAAGTGCCAATGACTTTGCCATCATTTTCAAGCACCATCATATAGACTTCACGGCCGGGCTGCGTTGCTCCGGCCTCAAAGCTTTCCGCAACAAAATTCACCCGCGCGCGTAAGGCGTCAGGATCCGACGGCAGATTGGTCATGCCGCCGCCAGATTGCTTGGCGAGCGTTAAAATTTCATCGAAATCCTCGCGCCGCACCGGGCGCATAAAGGCCAACGACATCAGCGCGCCTCCTTTTGATCAAGAGTTCCGGGATTGGGAATATCGCCAGCGGCAATTTTCAACAGCAACAATGTGGAGAGCTTGGCGCGTTCCACCAGGCTGTCGAGTTTTGCATATTCCTGCGCAGAATGAATATTTGCGCCGCGCACCCCAAGCGTGTCGATCACCGGAATGCCAGCGGCCGCGATATTATTGCCATCACAGCATCCGCCCGTAGGCTTCCAGTCAATGTTGATGCCCAAATCGGCGCCCGCAGATTTCAGCGCTTTGAAGAACGCCAGCAGTTGCGAAGTCATGGGCTTGGGCGGACGGGTGAAGCCACCAGTCAGCTCGGCGCCATAGCCTTCGCGCGCATCAATCTTTTCGATGATCGATTGCACTTCCCCGGCAAACCAGCTTGCATCATCGGGCTGCTCCAGGCGTACATTGAACCGGACAATGCCTATGTCAGGCACCACATTCACCGGCCCGCCGCCATCAACGCGCCCAACATTTACGGTAAGACCTTCCCGCGCGCCGGTAAGCTTATCTATCTCGGTGATAAATTCCGCCGCCGATACAAGCGCGTTACGCCCGAGGTGATGCTCGCGCCCCGCATGAGCACTTTTGCCTTTGAAAATAGCAGCAAAGTTTCCGCTGCCTTTTCGCGCACCGGCAAGTGTTCCATCGGCCAGCGCCGGTTCATAAACGCAAGCGAACTGTGCGCGCTTTGCAGCTTCCGTCAATAAATGCGCCGAGCCATGGGAGCCAATTTCTTCGTCGGCATTGATCAGCACCTCATAGCCAATGCGGTCCGCCAGCGGCGATTGCTCGATCGCTTTCAAAGCGTAGAGCATGACTAGCAGGCCGCCCTTCATATCGGCGGCGCCCGGCGCATTCAGCGTATCGTCATCGAGAAATGTCTCATTCTGGAATGGGTGGTCAGCCGCAAAAACCGTATCCATATGCCCGGCCAGAAGAACCCGAACCGGGGCTTGCGGGCGCTTTATCAAGCGCAGCGCATTGCCGATCTGTTTTTCCTGTTTCTCGCCATCTGCGGTGACAGTCTCATGGGGCTTTGACGGGACCATCTCGATCTCCACGTCCAGCTCTCCGAAGGCTTCCGCCAGGCGGCCATGCATCGTCGCCAGCCCGGCAAGGTTGCCGCTGCCGGAATTCACCGCGCACCAATCACGCAGCTGCGCGGTCATCGCCGAGCGTTTATCGTCCAAAAAGTCGAGACTGGAGGAGAATTCGTGGTTTTTTGTCATCCGCGACAGAACTAGCGAAGGCAGGGGGTTCCGGCAAGGCGGCAAAGTGAAGGTTTTATCGCACGCCAAACCATTCTATAGTCTCTAGAAAGTAGGGGCAAAACTGGGGATAAGATCATCAAACTGTTCACAGAAATCAAATGGCGCGTAAATGTTGCAATTAATTGAACGGCTCCTGGCCGCATGGTCTGATACAGCCCGGCGCGGCGGCGTCCTGCTAAGCATATTGATCGTGATCGCCACGGGCTTTGCCGGATATTACGCTGCAACCCATCTGAAGGTGAACACGGATACCAGCACCATGCTGGACCCGAACCTCCCCTTTCAGCAGCGCGCAGCGGAACTGAAACACGCCTTTCCGCAAATCAAAACCGACATTATCGTCATCGCCCGGGCGCCCAGCCTTGATGAGGCAGATGCATTCATTGCGGATTTGCGCAGCTCGTTGCTCGATAATAAGGATGCTTTCTCAGCCGTCTTCGCCCCGGCTCAAGAACCGTTTTTCCGCACCAATGGTCTTTTGTATCTAAGCGAGAGTGAGCTCGAAAAACGCCTCATTCAAATCTCAAAGGCGGCGGGCCTTATTGAGACGCTCATTCAAAGTCCGACCATCGGAACACTATTCACGTCGCTGGCTGAGAATGACGAGCTCGCTGAACGCTCCGACTTGGGCAAGGATACTTTGCAGGCGCTCTACCAAGAACTCGGCGATGTGGTTGAAGCGAGCCTCGAAGGTGAGACACGGCCGTTTTCATGGATGGGGGCGCTCGACCCCGACACCGCTGCGGATGCCCTCCACACACGGCTTCTTTATGCAACGCCCATTCTGGACTTCACGCGGCTGCAACCGGCAAAATCCGGGATCAGGGCTATCCGTGCAGAGACCGAGAAGCTCAATGAAAAATATCATGGGCGCGTAGACAGCTATATCACCGGCGATCCCGCCTTGCGCGTAGAGGAACTCGAATCTGTCACCGCCGGCATTGGCATGTCGATGTTGCTGTCGCTGATCCTGGTGAGTTTGCTGTTGATGCTCTGTTACCGGTCGGTCGGCATGGTGTTGTTGACCCTCGCCAGCCTTCTCGTGACCTTGACCCTGACCTCGGCTTTTGCCGCCGCCTTCATTGGCGAGCTTAATCTTGTTTCTGTCGCCTTTACGGTCTTGCTAGTAGGGCTCGGTCTCGACTTCGCCATTCACTTGCTTTTGCATGTTCAGGAACGGCGTTCTGCCGGGCAAGCCATTGCCGAGGCGTTAAGGGGCGCGATCCACGAGGTTGGACCAGCTTTGGCGATTGCAGCGCCAACCACCGCGTTGGCATTCCTATCATTCGTACCAACAAAGTTTGACGGCATCGCACAGCTCGGTGTTATTGCCGGGGTAGGCGTGATCATCGCGTTCCTGGTCTCGGTGACTTTTCTGCCAGCCGCGCTCGCTGGCTTTCCGAATTTAAAACCGCGCCGCCATAAAGGTAACATCAGAGCGTTCTTCCGCGTCTTATCGAAATTCTCCGGGCCCATCGCCATCATCACCATCATTCTCGGCGGCTTCGCTTTGCTGCTGATGCCGCAAGTGCGCTTTGACGCCGATCAGATGGCGCTGCGTAATCCTAATTCGCCATCGGTCCAGGGCTTTAATATCTTATTCGAAGACCCGGAGACGGCGCCATACCGGCTAACCCGCCTTGTTTCCTCAGAAGATGAGGCCAGGGAAAGCGCCGAGCAAGCAAGCGCCCTCGCCTTAGTGTCCAGGACTCGTTCGCTGCCTGATTTTGTTCCGGAAGAACAAGAAGAAAAGCTTGAGCTGATTGATTTTGGCGCAGGCACGCTGGTCTTTGCTTTGGATGCAACGCCCAACAGCATTGAAGGCCCAGCCGCAATAGAGAGTATCGAAAAACTGCGCACCCGCCTTGATGTGGCCTATACAGACGGTCCGGGAGCGCGATTAGCAAAACTTCTTCGTACCGTTGAGGCCGCAGACAACCCGGCGCTCTCCGAGAATATCCAAAATAATGTCTATACCTTTTGGCCGCAACTGATCGGGCTTTTGCGCGCACAATTAAGAGCGGACTATATTGAAATAGAGTCTTTGCCCGCTTCCTTGCGCCAGCGTTATCTCTCACCTACCGGCAGTTGGCGCGTCGATATCCTGCCGGAAAAAGACCTTCGCGATCACCACGCCCTAAAAGAATTTGTCGATGAGGTTGAGGCGTTGTTTCCTGACCTTACGGGCGGCGCCTATCATGCCGAGAAAGCTGGAGAGATTATTTCAAACGCTATGCTGCAGGCAACGTCGATTGCCTTTGCGGTCATCGCCCTTTTTCTCTGGCTGCTGGTGCGGCGCATAAAAACCGTATTGCTCATTCTCTTCCCTTTGGCGCTGGCGGCAATTCTCACCGCAGCCACGGGGGTCATTCTCAATGTACCTTTCAACTACGCCAATGTCATTGTCTTGCCGCTGCTCATCGGCATTGGCGTTGATAGCGGTATTCACCTTGTCTTGCGTCACGACCAGACGGCGGCGGGAGAAGGCGTCTTTGGTACATCGACACCGCGCGCGGTACTGTTCGCGGCGCTGACCACAGTCGCCTCCTTTGGCAGTTTGATGCTGTCCCCCCATCGCGGCACGGCGAGTATGGGTGCGCTATTATCCATCGCCATCGCCTTCACGTTAATTTGTACATTGCTGGTTTTACCCGCTGCATTTCGATATGCGGATAAGCGTTCGCAGCGCTCTAGCTGAGTAGATCAGAATATATGCAGCAAAAACAATGCATTAACATAGTCACCGGATGCATCAGTGAAGGATGAAAAGGGCACACTCTGTCGGTATTGTTAGATGAAACGCCAATTATTTAACTGGCGCCTGCTGGAATACTGCCGCATTCGTTCCATATTGTGAGCAATCAATATCCGGGACAGCCCAAATGGGGGAGCACCGGTCAAAACAGTATACAGGATAATGTCGATGTTCATGTCTCGCGTTCGTATTCTTGCAGCCCTTATCGCTGCGGCTTCTGCCGCTGCCCCCCTTCATGCTCAGGAGGTGGAACCGGCTGCTGAAACCCAAAACGACGCCATTGCGACCGCCACCGACTTTGCCACATCATTGATGGCCGGAGCGACAGCCGCCCTCACCGATGAGAACGCAACCGAAGAAGAAAGACTAGAAAGATTTCGCGTGGTTCTGGGCGATGGCCTGGCGCTAGAGACCATCGGCAAATTCATGCTTGGCGAATCTCGCAAGAGCATGACCGATGCGCAGACAGCACGATACAACGCGATCTTCCCGCGCTACATCACCAATCTCTATGCCGAGCAGTTTGATGAGATCATCGGCAAGCCGCTCGAAGTCATCGACGCCAAAGCCATCGGCGCGCGCGATGTTATTGTGCGCACACAATTCGAACGCACTGACGCTTCACCAATCATGGTTGACTGGCGCATTCGCAAATTGCGCTCAGGCGAACACAAAGCCATCGATATCATTGTTTCCGGCGTCTCGATCATGCTGGTGAAACGCGAAGAGTTCTCCGCCTTCATTGCTACCAATGGCATTGATGCACTGTTGGACCGGTTGGAATTAGAAACGGCAGACTAGCCTCTCACCTTAACTCTTCCGCTCAAAGACAAAATCTGCGGCGCCTTTCAATGTTGTGTGATTTCGGTAGCAGTGAGATGTGCAGCAGCGCGAACCTCCTCGGCCAATGACGAACTCGGTAATGTCCTTGCGAGGATCATTCCACCTACACACAAGGCTGCGAGTGATAGTGCTTTTTGGCGCGCTTCAGCGCTGTTTTTTTCTAATCCTTGCTCAAACAGCCCAACCATCGCTTCCAATAATTCCTGATAGGACGACTGCACTTCGGGGGCGGCCCGGGCCACATCCGAAGGCAGGGCTATCAGCGGGCATTGACCATCCAAATCGCCAAGATGCTCCGTTGAAAGATAACTCTTGATCATATGGCGCGCCATCTGAGGACTTGGACGACTTGGATCAACACCTGCATCAGCTCGCCATTTAGCGCCGCGCCCCATTAAGAAGCTGGAAACGGCCTCACCGTAGAGCTTCTCCTTGCTTTTGAAATGGTTGTAGAATCCGCCGCGCGTCAGCCCGGCTGAGTTCATCACCATTTCGATGGTGACATCATCGAAGCCATGGCGATTAAATAGAACGCGGGCGCTTTCAATTATTTTTGCACGCGTTTGCTGTTTGTGTTCGGCGCTGTAGGGCATTGGTTTTCTCCGGTCAGCAAATTCATAGTGGAATTCTATATATGTTCTTTAACATATATAGAATTGTGCAATGAAAGGGAAACAACACGTTCAACCACGACTGAAATCTACGGAGATGAATAAGATGAAGCTCTACAATGGCATGAGCCCTAACGGCATGCGCGTTCAAGTCTATCTAGCTGAGAAAAAAATTGACGTTCCAGTCACCAACATCGACGTTATGGCGGGAGATACCAAGAAACCAGAATACTTGTCCATAAACTCCTTGGGCGAAGTACCCGTTCTGGAACTTGATGACGGCAAAATCATCACGGAAAGCTTGGCCATATGCCGCTACTTCGAGATATTACACCCTGAGCCATCCTTGATGGGCGAAAGCGCAGAAGAGCAAGCCCATATCGAAATGTGGACAAGGCGAATGGAGCAGCAAATTTTTGCGTCGGTAGGCAGGATCGGATTGCATGAGATCCCATATTTTGCGCACAAATTAGAACAAATACCCGCTTACGCCGCGTCATCACGCCGTGAATTTCCCAAAAGGCTAGCTTGGCTTGAGCAGGAAATATCAGATGGCCGACCCTTTATTGCCGGAGATAAATTTACAATAGCGGATATTACAGGCATGGCGGCAATAATGGTCTGCGGGTTTTTGGATATTGAAATTCCTGATGAATTTAAGTCAGTCAATAAATGGGCAAAGTCCATGCAAGCACGGCCCAGCTGGCCCTCAATGCCTGGTTGATAGGTATTAAATGGAAAAGGTCTCCCCGATCATGCTGGTCAACCGCAAAGAGTTCTCCGCGTTCATCGCAAGCAATGGCATTGATGAGGTGTTGACCGGTTGGAGTTGGAGACTGCGGACTAGCCTCTCTACACCCGCTCACTCCGGCGAAAACCGGAGTCTAGAATAAACTGGATCCCGGCTTTCGCCGGGATGAGTGGAAGTTATAATATAGGCCCGTAACCAAAACTAACTCTTCCGCTCAAAGACAAAATCTGCGGCGCCTTTCAGGGGCGCAGCCCGCTCACCGAACTGGTCAAGGCGCGCTTTGGCGCTTTCCACAAGCTCTGCAGCTTTTGATTTCGCGCCATCCATTCCCAAAAGTTTGATAAAGGTCGCCTTGTCCATCTCAGCGTCTTGGCCCGCAGGCTTGCCAAGCGTCGCCGCGTCCGCCGTCTCATCCAGTATGTCATCGACGATCTGGAAGGCGAGCCCCAGATCTTCTGCATAGGCCGCGAGCACCGCAACCTCGTCATCACTAGCGCCGCCGACCATACCACCGCCAACCGTCGAGAAACGAATAAGCGCGCCGGTCTTCAAGCGCTGCAATTGTGTGACGCCGGCAAGATCAAAAGCCTTCTGCTCGGCATAAATATCGATCATCTGCCCGCCGACCATGCCTTGTTTGCCGGATGCGCGCGCCAGCTCCAGCGCAATACGACAGCGGATGGCGCCGTCGGGATGGGTTTCTTCCTGCGCCAATATCTCAAATGCCTGGGTGAGTAATGCGTCGCCAGCTAGAATCGCTGTGGCGTCGTCATATTTCTTGTGCACGGAAGGGCGCCCACGCCGTAAGTCGCTATCATCCATTGCGGGCAAGTCATCATGAATAAGGCTGTAGCAATGGATCATCTCCACCGCGCAACCAACCCGCACCGAGCGCTCACGCGGACAATCAAACATATCTGCCGAGGCCACCGCCAGAAACGGGCGCAATCTTTTGCCGCCATTAAGCGCGCCCCAGCGCATGGCGTCCGCCACCCGCCCAAGGGGACCCGGCTCAGACGGTAAAAACCCATCTAAGGCGATTTCCACCAACGCGGCGACTTCAATGATCGTGTTGTTAAATACAGACATTCAGACTATTTCTTTCTCATCAATCCGCTCATCCCGGCCCCCGAATTTGGCCGCTGGCCGGTCCGAACTGAACGAGCGCCATGAAGTGCAATGAGATATTACTGATTGAGAGGCCTTGCCAATAGGTATTTACTTTAGCGCCGACGTGTTTCCACAAAGCCAGAACCATCACAATCATCGCATGTCCGCGATAGAAAACCGCGCTTGCCGCGCCCATGACATAGATCACAAAACTCTTTCGACGCGCCCTCACCGCCGAAAAACTGCGATAGCATGTCGATCTTCGGGCCGCTCTTCTCGCCTTTATCCACGGCTATATTCGTTGCAAAACTATATGCGGCTTCGAGCTTACCGATAGGGAGCCCGTGGGTCATAGAGGCGCTATCGCCATTGATCCCCTGGATCGTCACCATCAAATCGCGCCGCCAAGTCTCTAAAATCATGTAAAACTGGCTCTGATCATAGGCGCCGGTCACCTGAAGCCCCGCCATCAGGAAGAGATCAGCGCCCTCCATTGAGGCGACGGAAATGGTCAATTTCTGGTTGATGTTTCCCACCATGCGCGCATCCACAGGAAACCCGATAAATCGCGCCAACAGCCCCAATTCAATGATTTTGCCTGACCCGGGTGCAGTCTGCATGACGGCCACAACGAAATTCACGCCGTTATCTTCGACGCCATAAACCTTTAGCGGGCCATCCTCGCCCAATTCATCAGCCTTGCCATATTTACGCTTGAGATCGCCGACGACCTTCGACAATGGCCAAAATTCGTCTTTTTGACCGCCAGAAAACATACTTAACATGAAAACCCACCTGAACTTGATGCCCCCCATCAAGCTACACGAGCTATCTCAGCTCGCCAAGCCGTGTCATCAGGGCCACAGGCTTGGACGATCAAGTGATTTTGAGTACAGGTTGTTTTGCACCGCAGCAAAAGACACGCTATAGCTGCACGGGTTTGAAACGCTGTGCTATGTCGCCCTAATGTGATTTCTCACGCGTGGTTGAGCAGGCCAGGTCATAAGTGAAATAAGACGTTTAGGTCTGAGTATTGGTTTGAGGGGCGACGGAATGACGGCGACATCCAAAGAGTTGAAAGTGGTATTAGCGCAGCCGCGCGGGTTTTGTGCGGGCGTGGAGCGCGCAATCGACATTGTCGAGCGGGCTCTGGAAAAATATGGCGCCCCTGTCTATGTGCGTCACGAGATTGTCCACAATAAGCGCGTTGTCGATACGCTGCGCGAACGCGGCGCGATTTTCGTTGAAGAGATCAATGAAATCCCCACCGGCGCTGTGACGGTTTTTTCCGCCCACGGCGTCGCCAGAAAAGTTGAGGAAGGCGCTTTGGTGCGTGAGCTAGGCGTCATTGACGCCACCTGCCCGCTGGTAACCAAAGTCCATAAGGAAGGCCGACGCTACGCCGAAAAAGGATATGACATTGTCCTCATCGGCCATATCGGCCACCCGGAAGTAGAAGGCACACTCGGGCAAATTCCGGGTACGGTGCATGTGCTCTCGGAGAGTGAAGAGGTCGAAAAGCTTCACGTTACCGACCCAGAGCGCGTTGCCTTCATCACGCAAACTACATTGTCTGTGAACGACACCAAAGATGTCATTGCCGCCTTAAAAGCCCGCTTTCCAAAAATCATCGGACCCGATACCCGCGATATTTGTTACGCGACCCAAAACCGTCAAACCGCTGTGATTGAGATGTCCAAGAAGGTCGATCTTCTCTTGGTGGTGGGCGCGCGCAATTCCTCCAACTCCAATCGTTTGCGGGAAATTGGTGAGAATTTTGGTATACCGAGCTATCTGATCGAGGATGCAACGATGTTTGACCCGGCCTGGTTAGAGGGCGTCAATACGGTCGGCGTCTCGGCAGGGGCGTCCGCACCCGAAACTCTGGTTCAGGAAACCATTGCGCGTTTGCGTGATTACCGGACGGTCACAGTGGAAACCCTTGACGGGGTTGAAGAAAATATCCATTTCAAGCTGCCCCGTGATCTCGCGGAAGTGCCCCGCCCTAAAGACGCCATGAAATCATGGGCCGTTGAAACTGTTTAGCAAAAATAACACTACGCATTAAAAACCGTCTGGAAACGATTATGTCAGTATCTCTCCATCAGCAAGTTCGCATCGGCGCTTATGTTCTAAAGCAGACGATCATGGGCCGTAAGAAATACCCATTGGTGTTATTCCTCGAGCCATTATTTCGGTGCAATCTCGCCTGCCCCGGCTGTGGCAAGATTGATTACCCGGCGCCGATCCTCAACAAGCGTTTGTCGGTACAGGAATGCTTTGACGCCGTTGATGAATGTGGCGCGCCGGTTGTGGCCATCCCTGGGGGCGAACCGCTAATCCACAAAGAGATTGGTGAGATTGTCGAAGGCATCGTCGCGCGCAAAAAATTCGTCTCTTTGTGCACCAATGGTTTGCTGCTCGAAAAGAAGCTGGACCTGTTCAAACCGTCGCCATTCCTGTTTTTCTCAGTCCACCTCGATGGCCTGGAAAAAGAACATGACCATGCAGTTGATCAAAAAGGCACCTTCAAGATTGCCGTTAAAGCCATCAAGGCGGCGCAAGCGCGCGGCTTTCAGGTCAATGTGAACGCAACGATTTTTGACAATATGACCGCCGTGCAAGTTGCTGATTATCTCGACTTTGCCACCGATCTTGGCGTCAATATTTCGATATCGCCGGGATACGCCTATGAGCGCGCGGAAGATACGGAGCATTTCTTGTCTCGTGAGAAAACCAAACAACTGTTCCGGGATATTTTCAAAATCGGCAAAGACCGTGGTCGCCTTTGGAACCTGTCGCACTCCTCGCTATTCCTTGATTTCCTTGCGGGCAATCAGGAATATAAATGCACTCCATGGGGCTCACCAACGCGCAGCGTCTTTGGCTGGCAAAAGCCATGTTACCTCTTGGGCGAAGGTTATGTGTCTTCTTTCAAGGAACTCATGGAAACCACCGAGTGGGAGCAATACGGCACCGGCGCTTATGAGAAATGCTCGAACTGCATGGCCCATTGCGGCTACGAGCCAACCGCCGCCATGGATGCCGTAAAGAACCCAATGAAAATGTTCAGAATTCCGAACATGTTCAAGATCAAAACCGAGGGCCCTATGGCGCCGGAAATTGATCTCTCCAATGCACGCCCAGCCCAAGACGTTCACGAAAAACTCGTGGACGCCGAGATGTCAAAGATCGAGGCTGAGAAAAAGACCGCTAAAGAGCGGGCCGAGGCTGCGGCGTAGGGTTTTTAGCGCCGCGCCGCTGTCAGCGCCAAGCTTTAGCAAAGCAGGAAATTGTTTGGGGTCGCGCATTGCGGCCCCTAATGTCGCCAACATGCGCGTTGACCCATCTGGGGCGATTGCGCCCAACGCTGCTGGCGGCAAGGCACGGTCTGCCGGATCCGCAACGGCGCGGATTGCAAGGAATGAAACACCCGCATTAGCCGCCGCACGGGCCGCGCCGTGGCTTTCCATATCGACAGCAAGGCATCCATGGTTTTGAAACAGCGCCGCTTTTTTGCCCGCACTTTCGATAATATCATCAGAGCCAAATAAGGGGCCGGTGATCACTTCATCCTGAGGAGCTCTCTTCCCTTCGTCCTTCGTGACGAGCCCATCTTTTCTAACCAGCCGCCACGTGGCGGAATCACGACCGGGGCTCTCCTCAGGATGAAGGGAAGAGAGCGTCACGAAGGATGTGGTGATTGATTTTAATAGATATCGATCACTCTCATAAACCGCCCCATCATCACCAATAATCTCATCGCCGATAATCAAATCGCCCGGCTTTAACGCCGGATCTAGCCCACCGGAAACCCCAATACTGATGACCGCCATGGCGCCGTCTTCGCAAAACTCACGGGCAATATTTTCCGCCCGCTCAGCATTCGCACCCGAAACCCCAACACGGATTTTCGATGCATCTAGCACCGCCGAGACAGCTTGCGCTTCGGATTTGAGCCCGCAGATGATGGCGATGAATTTCTCTGTCATGAGAAAACACCAGCAAGCAAAATAAATGACACCCATCCAATT
>JAADIH010000073.1 GCA_013151435.1 Alphaproteobacteria bacterium | reverse complement strand
AAATCAATTCCGGGCTTAGAAAATCCCGTATCATCATCCTGTTTTTCGAAAAAAGGCGGCAGGATACCGCCAAATACCAGAATGGCGGCCAAAAATACCGCGGCGATCCCGGTGAGAAATAAGATAAGGGAAAATCGAAAGCTTAAGCCGATCACAGGCAAGGCGTCCTCAATATGCGACGCCTACGACTTTTAAGCGCCGCCGCCAGTCGCCACAAGCTTCCAGTTGGGATCCTTGCTGTCGCGCCGGCGCGAGAAACTCCAGCGGTCTTTCACAAGATCAATTCGGATTGGGTCGCCATCGATAATATTGCCATCTTTGTCACGCGTCACCCGAACCTGATTGGATGTGAATTCGACGACAGCGATCATCTGCGCATCATCGACCGAACTATCGACGATCGCAGCGCGATCAATACCGACAAATTTCAAATCACTCACATGGCCAGCTTCTTCGCGCGCCACTACCCCCTGTTTAAAGGCACCGTAAACGGTATCGCTGAGGAATGACCGGATCGATTGCAGATCTCCATCGGCAAATGCCTCAACAATCGTTTCGTAAGCCGAACGGGCCCCTTCTAGAAAAACGCTTTCATCAAAGGCTGGGTCCGCATCACGAAGCACGCGGGCATTGGTGGAAACTGGCGTCGGTTTCATGGCCTCATCAGTTGTCTCATCTGGCGCTGCATCGCTAAGCGCTGCTTGCGATGACTTGCTGCTCGATGGATTGAGCTCCTGACGTTGCTCATGCCCGGTGCGGGTTCCCATGACAGAGATCAGTCGGAACAGAATAAATGCCGTCACACCGGCGAGGATAAGAAGAACAGGGTCCATGATAAAACTGTTTTATGCGCTAAAAGCTTAAATATTACGATCTGACACCTATATAAGAACGCAGAGAAAGAAAACACCACCATATATGCTGATATTCCTGATCACACTCTTCATTATTGGGCCAATCGCTGAAATTTACGTCCTTTTAGCAGCGGGAAGCGCTTTTGGCGTGCTTCCGGTGATCGGCGCATGCCTCGCGACAGCGTTTCTGGGGGGATGGATCATTCGACTTCAGGGTCTTGCCGCTCTCAATATCGCCCAGCAGGATATGCGCGATGGACGCCTGCCGGTCGCCTCAGCAATTAATGGCGCGCTGTTGATCGTGGCCGCGCCTTTTTTGATGACCCCAGGTTTTTTGACGGACGCCATCGGGTTTGCGTTGCTTATTCCACCGTTGCGGCTGTTTCTGGCGCGGCTAGCCATTAAGTATATTAAAAAGCGTATTGATCGCGGCGATGCGACCATAACAATTATCCGCCCTTGACCTCACGGGTTGCGGGCGGGCGAAACGGCGTGTATGAGCGCGCTTTCGCATTTCGACGACAGCGGTGAAGCAATGTCAGATACACCTGAAAACACTCCCAACACGCCGACGCCGGGCGCCAATCAGCCTGACGAACAGCCGAGTGGGCAACCCAGTTTTATCGTGCTTGCGCAATATCTGAAGGATCTTTCCTTTGAGAGCCCGCACGCGCCGAACAGTTTTAACAACCAGCAATCGCCGCAACTCGATGTCAATGTGGACGTGCAGGGCCGGGGGCTTGCGCCAGATCAATATGAAGTTGAGTTGTCGGTCACAGCCCGCGCAAATCGCGACAATCAAGCCATCTTTGTCGTTGAGGCCTCTTATGCTGGGGTTTTTGAAATCAAGAACCTGCCCCGTGAACAGATTGAGATGGTGATGCTGGTCGAATGCCCACGTCTTTTATTTCCGTTCATTCGCCAGATCGTCGCCGACGCCACACGCAACGGGAACTTCCCGCCGCTGATGATGGAGCCAATTGATTTCCTGGCAATCTATGCGGCCAACGCCAGTAAGGCGAACCAGCAGCCAAACGGCTCAGCTGTCAGCCCTGAGAACGGCCAAGCCTAGAGCAAATCTGAGTTCATTTGGATTAATGATTTGCTCTTGATTATTATTGCTTGGTCACATTCCCTTCACGCGGCCCGGCGACCACTTCGCTTGGAAATGCTCTAGTCTGTACCCAAACACTATTCTCGCCGAGCTCTTCAATGAATGCCAGATGGACTGTGCGCTCTTCATCGGTAAGGCGAGGGGCTAAAGCTTGCGGGCGCTGCCGCGTGGTTTTTTGTTCAGCACTACTTTCCTGGCCTGCACTATTGGAGGCATCCTTGCGGACAAAATCCAATCCTGCTTGCGCACCGCCAGTGAGTTCAATGTAGACTGCTGCGAGCAGGCGAGAGTCGAGTAACGCCCCGTGTCCGTCGCGTTCGCGCGCTTTGGTGTCGATGCCAAAACGGGAGCAAAGCGCATCTAGACTTGCCGGGGCGCCAGGAAATTTCCGGCGTGCTAGCAGCAATGTATCAATTATTTTATTGTCGAGAGTCGGAAGCTGCGCCGCTTTCAACTCCGCCTGCAAGAACGGCAGGTCAAAAAATATCCCATTATGAGCGATGAGCTCCGCGTCCCCTAGAAACTCACAAAATGCCGGCGCCGCGCTGGCTGCATTGAACAGAGGCTTATCGCTCAAAAAGGCTGTGGAGAGCCCATGAACCCGAAAGGCGCCGTCAGGCATATCCCGTTGCGGATTGACATAGCTATGAAATGTACGCCCGGTGATGGCGCCATTAACAAGCTCCACTGCGCCAATTTCTACAATTCGGTGTCCTTCGGAAAATTTAAAGCCCGTTGTCTCCAGATCAAAAACAATCTGCCGCATATTAAATAACGCCCCAACTAATAAACCCCAGACCAATTACTCCGCTGGCGGATAAAGGGTCTGTTTTACCTGCGCAGCCAGCGCGCGCAGGGTGAATGGTTTTTGAATATAGCCCGCCCCCTCGATGACGTCGAGCTGATCACGCACCGCCGTTTCCGCATAGGCTGACATGAAAATCACCTTGGCCTTTAGCGCCAGTTCCTCACGCGCCTTAATCACCATTGAGGGTCCATCGAGAATTGGCATCATGACGTCAGAAATGACGAGGTCAAAATCGTCTTCTTCCTCCAGAATATCGAGGGCGTCATCACCGTCTTCGGCTTCTGTCACCTCATATCCGCAATCGGTGAGCGTCGCCACGACGAAAGTGCGCACGCTGTCTTCATCTTCAACAATGAGAATCCGACCGGCGCCGGTCAGATCTTGTGGCTCATTGGAAGCCGCGGGACGCGCCGTCTCTGTCGCCATCGGCTCCTCGTCCGGATGCGCAGGAAGGAAGATTTGGAAAACCGCGCCCTTACCGGGGTCGCTTTGAACTGAGATAACACCGTCCATTTGGCGAATAACACCATAAACGGTCGATAACCCGAGCCCTGTTCCTTTTCCGCTTTCTTTGGTGGTGAAGAATGGATCAAATATTTTATCGACAATTTCCGGTGGAATTCCAGAGCCGCCATCGGCAACTTCTATCAACACATAGTCCTGCTCCACCAAGTCGGGCGCATGATATTTTTTTATTTCTTCTGCTGGTACGTTCAGTGTCCGTATTATAAGGCTCCCGCCCTTTGGGGCCATGGCGTCGCGGGCATTCACCGCAAGATTCATGATCACCGTCTCAAGCTGATAGCGATCAACCTTGATCGACGCCAAACCGCGCCCATTGATCAGTTCCAGTTTTACTTTTTCACCAATCGCGCGGGTTAAAAACCGCGAGAAATCGCGCAAGATTTCAGTGATCGACAAGACTTCACGTTTCAGTGTTTGTTTGCGTGAAAACGCGAGCAGTTGCTTCGTAGTGTTTGCAGCGCGCTGAGCATTTTCGCGGATTTGAATCAATTCCGGATAGGCCGGATCGCCCGCGGGGTGCTTCAACATGAGCCGCTCACTATGGCCCAGGACCACCTGCAAGTAATTATTGAAGTCATGCGCAACCTTGCTCGCCAGCTCGCCAATGCCGCGCAGCTTTTGATCTTGCGCATAATCTTGCTCCATGCGCTTGCGGTCTGTGACATCTACTGAATAAAGCAATGTGCGACGCGTTCCATATGCGCCGCGCTTTCGCCTAACGGGCCGCGCATAAAGAGAAAATGTCCGTGCGCCAATGCCTTTGCCAACCGTTGTCTCAACGGGTGTCGGGGCAGACCCGGCCTTGGTTTTACGCTTAATTTCGGAAGCCAGCTCTTCAATTGTTTCAGTGCGCATCACTTTGGCGAGCGGCGTATTTTTCTTGGCGCCGCCAAAAACATCAATAAATGCTCTGTTGGCCTCAGTGATGCGGCCATCACGGTTTAACTCGCCTTCAACAATTGCAATCCCAAAGGGCGATTCCGAGACATCGCCAGAGAGCGAAACATCTTCAACGTCGTCATGGGATTCGTCGAGTGTCATCTCAATGCAGGCAAATCCCTCGCCGACGCCGCCGCGCCGAAACGCTTTAAACACACCCTCAACCGGTTCAGCATTTAGGCGCCGCACTTGAGCGCTATGAGGTGCGCGGTCAAGCCGCCACAAAACACTCTGCAAATCACTCGTCTCACCGAGCACAACATCATCAATATGGTGAATGGATCCGCGCTGTACCCCCAGTTTTTCACGCATGGCGGCATTGACCCAGGCAATTTGGCCGGACTTCTCGAGAGCAAATACCGCCCGCGGAAAATCTGCATAAGACGCCGCCAGCGCATCATGCTCCTCTTCGTCAACAGGGAGTTCTCGTAGGCGCCAAGCCACATGATCGTCAGCCCCATTGATGGGCCGTACACTGACTTCAAAGCGGCGGCGGGCGCCCCCGCCCCGCAGACCCATCACCTGATAAATAATTTCTTCCGCCGCCTCGGCGCTTTTGGCAGCGCGGCAAAGCCGGAAGAGTTTTGTCGCCTCGGCGCCCTGCTGGGCAAACAGACGGTCGATTCGTGGGGGGAGCCCCGCCGGGCCCATAATGCCAGCCTCTTTTGCAAGATCAAAGTAAGCCCGGCTTGCATAAGTCACCACGCCATCCCGGCGGGTCACAAGGCGCGCATCTGGATCGCTATCCAAAACCCGCTCGGCGAGCCCCAATGCGCCAAGAATTTCTGCGCCAGCAAGCCCTGCCGCAGAGACGCCTTGCGCGCCTGTGGCGCGTCGCAACATCACCCCGGCAAGCAGCATCGGTGAGAACATCATCATCGCTGCGCCCCCAATAAACAGCGCGATCAACAACGCCACTCCTCCAGCGACGGCAATGCTCAATCCTGCAGTGCTGCTAGAGGCTATGACAACATAGATAACCGCAGCTATCGCAATGAAGATGCCCGCCCATAACAGCCAGAACGAGGCGACATGCCATGCGCCGCCAGCTTCGCCGGGCTCCACCATGTCCTGGGTGGTGTCTTCATGTTGCGCAGCCTTGGCTTGCGCCGCCTCATCCATCATTGCGACAATCTCATCAGGCGTCGCCGGGCGAGGCGGGGACCCATCACCCGATGGCTGAGTGCGGGTTTGCGCATCTTCCAGCGCTGTATTGGTTGGCGGCTTTGTACGCGCCGCTTGTTTTTTTATTTTCTGCGTCCGGGCCACCGCTTAAAGGCTCCATCTCATAATGATTCGAATCGCGCATTATGGCGGGCTTCGCCGCTGCAAGCCACCAGACACAGACCAATTCTCCATTGATTTTTCCAAAGTTTTAAGGCCGTTAGAGGCTGGACGAAAAACTAGGGCTGGTTTTTCACCCGGGCGCCCTAATGGGCTGTCGGCACAGGGCTAATTTCCGTCACTGCGTCATCGCCGCAATGCACGATCACCGCCCGATATTCCGGATAGGCGGCGTCGCCCCGGTAGGTGACGTCAATTGTCGTCAAGACTTGCGGAACAAAACCACTCGGCGGGGTAAACTCCAGATAAAAATGTTGCCCCGGCGGCATGCCGCGATCAGCAAAGCCTTCGCGCCAGGAAGCCTCGTAACCCGGCGTTGGCGCAACCACCTGGCCGCTGATATTTAGTGTCTTCGGTCCGGGCGGCATGGCGTCGACCCAGGCGCTCCATTCTCCCGTGAACTGTACCGGGCAATAATTGGCGCCTGGAGCGCCCTTATCCGATGCGCTATGAGCGCAAGCGGTTAACACAAGTAACGCGGGAAGCATGTACTGCAGTTGCATATTGATCTCCCGTCTTTGCTGCCGACGCTATCCGCCGGACTTAGAAGGCAGCATCATACCACCCCTGCTGAAATTGGCCAAAACCCCTTTGAAATGGACGATAATGGGCGGATTTATATCAATTCCCTGTCAGCGCCCTTTCGCTGTCACGCCATCACGCCTTATGGTCACGCTGGTATTATCCGCACGAACTGTAGCGGTACGGTTTAGCGAGTCTGCATACGGAGTAGGTGGTGGCTAAAAAACTTGGATTGGTCTTAGGGTCCGGCGCCGCTCGCGGCTGGGCCCATATCGGGGTGTTGCGCGGCCTTGAGGAAATCGGCGTCAAACCGGATGTGATCGCAGGCTGTTCTGTGGGCGCGCTGATTGGCGGCGCTTATCTATTGGACGCACTTGACGCGTTCGATGCCTGGGCCCGGGAATTAAAGCCCCTATCGGCGCTGGAAAAATTCAATCTAACCGTCCGGCGCGGCGGCTTGATCGATACCCAATCAGCTTTCGAGGCCTTTCGCCCCTATGACCGGAACATCGAAGACCTCCCCATAAAATTTGGCGCTGCGGCAGTTGACCTCGCAACGGGCGATGAGATCGCGATTACCAAAGGTTCAGTGATCGACGCCGCCCGGGCGTCGAGCGCCATTCCGGTCCTTTTTCACGCTGTGCACAATCAAGGGCGGTGGCTGGTTGACGGCGCGCTGGCCAATCCGGCGCCGGTGTCTCTGGCGCGGGCGCTTGGCGCTGAAATCGTCATTAGCGTTGATTTAAACGCCGTGCCGCGCGTCCTCGATCGCTTCGATACGCCGCCGACAACCGTTCCCGCGATCATGCCGCCATCAGCACCCGCAAAATCCGGCGTCACGGGGGCCGTCGCAAAACTGATTGAAGATACGCAAAAATCCGTGCGTCGCCAGATTGAATTTGCCAAAGCCCGCGCCGATGCATCGCCAAAACTATTTGAAACCGCGTATGCCGCCGCTGATATTTTTCAGATGCACTTGGCGCGAGCCCATGCGCGAATCGATCCGCCCGATATCTTATTGCGGCCGGATATGCGCCATGCCATGCCTACCGCCTTTGATCGGGCGGACGAGTTTATCGAAGAAGGGCGCCAGACGTTGCTCGCCCATCGCAGCGACATAGAAACCCTGTTGGCGAAATAATTGAAGTTGAAGAAAGACAAAACATGAAAAACCTAATCGTGGCTTGCGCCCTTGGCGGGTTCGTTACTTCCTGCGCCATGGGCCACGGGAACCCGCCGCCTACAAAAAGCTATGAATCCGAGATGACGGAAAAACATCACGGACCGCATGTCGTCACGGTAAAGAGCAGTGCTGATTTTGAAAAAACTCTGATACAATTGCGCGCCGCCATCGACAGCCGCGGCTTTAAAATCTTTGCCGTCCTCGATCACGCAGCCGGCGCTGCTTCTATTGGTGAAGTTTTGCGCCCCACAACGCTCGTTATCTTTGGTAACCCCAAGGGCGGAACGCCCTTGATGCAGGCAGAACAAAAGGTTGGCCTTGAGCTTCCACTCAAAATACTGGTCACTGAAGATGGGCAAGGGATGGTTCAACTCACCCATCCGGACATGGCCCATCTGTTCCATGAATATGGCATCGCCGAGATGACCGTGCCGCTACAAAAAATTAAGGGTGCGCTTGGCGCGATCGCGCAGGATGCTGGGGCAAGATAACCCATCCGGCATTGTCATAACCAGGCATGTGGAGAAAACTGAAGTGACGTATCGATATAAAGCCTTCATTAGCTATTCGCATACGGATAAGACCGCTGCCCGCGGCCTGCATTTGCGGCTAGAGACATTCCGCACACCCGGAAACCTTGCCGGCTCGCAAGGGCGATGGGGCGATGTTGAGCATAAATTAACACCGGTCTTTCGCGACCGTGATGAATTATCAACAGGGTCGGCGCTTGGCCCGGTGCTGCAAGAGGCGCTCGCCGGATCGGAATTTCTGCTGGTGTTGTGCTCGCCGGCCGCAGCCAATTCCCGCTGGGTCAATGACGAAATTCGCTATTTTCGGTCTAAGCATGGAGACGACCACATTCTAGCGGCGATTGTTGACGGCGATCCTGCAGCGCCGGTTGGCACGGGCGAGGCGGGGTGTTTTCCACCCGCCCTGATCGAGCCGCCGGAAGGGTCGAGCAAACCGCGTGAGCCGATTGCAGCAGACTTTCGAAAGGGCGGCGGCGGCAAACAGCTGGCCTTTCTGAAGGTCGCATCAGGAATGCTGGGCGTTGGACTCGATGATCTTGTGCGCCGCGACGCCCAGCGCCGCCAGCGTCAACTCACCACCATCGCTGCCGCCTCCTTTGCTGGCATGCTGGGCGCAGGTTGGCTTGCCTTTACCGCCTATACGCAGAGCATTGAGGCCAATAAGCAACGTGTCATCGCCGAGCATGAACGCGACACAGCAACTGCATCACTGGATTTTCTCGTCAACATCTTTGAGATTGCCAATCCAGCGACAGAAAACCCTAAAACCATCACTGCCCTGACCATTTTGGAGCGCGGCAGAAACAAAATTGAAACAGAGCTGTCTGGCCGACCTGAAGTTCAGGCAAAGCTGATGGGTGCAATGGGTAATGTCTACGCAAATTTAGGCGAAGTCGATGAGGCGGAAAAATTATTTAACATTACACTCGCCATGCCCTCCCTCCCTCTGGCCGAGCGCCTCTCATCAAAGCTTTCCCTTGCCTGGCTTCTTTATCACCGGCGACAGCACGAAAAAGCCCGTATACTTGTGAATGAAGTCCAGGACGCCCTGTTATCGCTCAGCACAGAAACACGACAAGCGACGGAAGAAAAAATACTGTTGAAGGGGCGTGCTTTGACCATAATGGCGCATATCGCAGCTTATGGTGATTTTGACAAAGCCAAAGCCATCGCACTCTATGATGACGTTCGCAAAACCTACATGACATCACAAAAAGATCAGACGCTAAGGCTGGCGCAAATCGACAACAATCAAGGTATGGAATATGCGAATATCGGTGATCATGACAGCGCCCGTAAAACACTGGCGGCCGCCTATGATAAATACCGATCCGTTTACGGTGAAAATCACATTTCATCTGCGGAAACACTTCACAACATTGCCCTCAGTGAATTTCAAGCCGGGCGACTGGAAGAGGCGGCACAAAGCGAACAAAAAGCACTCATTATTTTTGAAGACGTTTTGGAAAATAACCACCCGACAATTGCCGCAGCCTCTTTGTTGTTAGGCAGAATAAAAAATGCGCTTGGGGATTTTTCGGGCTCACAGTCTGCGATGCTAAAAGCTGCTGAAACCTATGCGCGCGCCTATGGCGACGATCACGAAATGGTCGCGGTAACGTTAATTTATTTATCAAAGTATCAATCCGAGAACAAACATACGGATGAGGCCTTTGTGAGCCTTGCCGAAGCAAAGCGCATTTATGAAACGCTATATCCACCCGATCACGCCAATCACGGCGATCTATTGGTGTATTCTGCAATCGCCTTGAACGCTGCCAATCGAAAAGCAGAAGCAATCGCCGCTTGCCATGAGGGACTCGCCATTATGGAGAAATCAGCGGCGGGTGATCCCGCATGGATGGCAGAAAACAAGACTATTTGCGAAAAAATCGGATAATTCTTATGTGCTCGACTTGCGGAAGGTGCTGTCATCACGTTATTTATATCCCCACGTTGAAAATTTTCTGTGTACCGACTTAAGGGGGAATCATGAGCCGAACAAACCAGTATTGGGGAGCGTTAACGCTCGCCACCGCGTTTATCTGGAGCTCTACAGCCCAGGCAATTATTGTCAGCCCAACATTCACCTACACCGGCCAGACAAATGTTGAGGGTACGATCACAAATGTTGGCCCTGACTTCCCTGCTGGTGGAACCTTGCGAAGCAATGGCAGTGAATCGAATGCGGTTATAGCCGGATCTGGCGCAAACAGCCCGGAATTCATTTTTAATAATGACGCCATATCTGTCGGAGAGGCGAGCGGGCTTTCCTCAACCCGCATAGTCGTTGAAATTACCAATGATGAAACCAATGCCCAACTGATCACTTGGAACGGTCTGATTTTTGCTGGCGGCACCGGCATAATTCAGCCCTTCCTGTTTAATAATGATTGCCCTCAAAATTTTCTTGACGCTTGCAGCATTTTCCTTGCGCCCCCGGCCTCTCACCAGGCCACCGCGGCAATGGAATTTGGCGCAAAATTCGAGGGCGTAGATCTTTTTGACGGCTCCATCTTCGTCGACGACACGACGCAAACTGCCAATTTCAACAATATCGCGCTCAATAATCTCAGATTAGCACCAACCAACGACCAGTATTACTGGTGGGACGACACAAACTTTACAATTGATCTTGGCATTTTTGCGCCAGGTGAAACAAAAACCCTTGAATTTTTCGTTGCTGCAACCGTTTCAAGCTTTGGCAATGGCGGCTGCCAATTTAATGCGCAACAGGCATTTATCGATTGTGTTGGCGCGCAGGCGGGGTTTGGGGATCCCGACTCCCAGGGGGGCATTGGTCAAGGCGGCGGAGGCGGAGGTCTGTTCCTTTTCAGCACCTCTCTGCCGCCTGAAGTTCCTGTGCCCGGCGCGGTATGGCTCTTCATCACCGGTCTTGGAGCCCTTGCCGGTCACCGCAAGCTTGGTAATCGCAACGCTTAAAGAATATCCAGCACCGCTTCAGGTGGACGGCCAATTGCCGCCTTGGCGCCATTCACAACAATCGGGCGCTCGATCAAAATCGGGTTTTCAACCATCGCTTTGATCAGCGCGGCTTCATTTCTGTCCGGTTCATCTAGCTGAAGATCTTTATAAGGCTCTTCGGCCTTCCGCATAAGTTCGCGCGGAGCCATGCCAAGCTTATCAAGAATTGCTTTTAGCTCGCTCTCAGAAGGTGGGCTATCAAGATAATGAACTACCTTTGGCGCCACGCCCTTTTCTTCAAGCAGGGTAAGCGTTTGGCGGGACTTGGAACAGCGTGGGTTATGATAAATCGTTATGGACATTGCTGCGTACCCATTTTTATACCGACAACCGGTAGCCGCCGCTTTCCGTCAACAAAATCGTTGCCGATGACGGATCCGGTTCAATTTTCTGCCGCAAGCGATAGACATGCGTCTCTAACGTATGGGTGGTCACCCCTGAATTATAGCCCCACACCTCGTCAAGCAACACATCCCGGGTCACCGCTTTGCCGCCAGCGCGATAGAGGTATTTCAATATTGACGTTTCTTTTTCTGTGAGCCGTATCTTTTTGTCTTCCTTGGTCACCAGCATTTTGACGGAGGGGCGGAATTCATAAGGGCCAATTTTAAAGACAGCGTCTTCGCTTTGTTCATGGCTGCGCAAATGTGCCCGCACCCGCGCCAGCAACACGCCAAATTTAAACGGCTTGGAGACATAATCATTCGCCCCGGCGTCAAGCCCAAGGATTGTGTCGGCTTCTGAATCGGCGCCGGTCAGCATGATGATTGGAGACTTAAATCCGTTCTTGCGCATGATCCGGCAGGCTTCGCGCCCATCCATATCGGGCAGACCCACATCAAGCAGCATCAGATCAATATGCGCCTCTTCCTTGACCCGGGCGATGGCGTCTTGCGCATTCTCGATCGGCTCAACCGCGAACTCCTCATGGACGCCAAATTGATCGACTAGCGTCTCGCGCAACAGATCATCATCATCGACCAGCAATATTTTCTTTGCCCGCACCATATCTTATATCCGCCCTCTCGATTCAGTCTCTAGAGTCATCAAATAGCGCCTATTACCTATATATTGAAACTCACAATAAGGAGAAATTTTCGTCAGAACACGTTACCGGCTGGCGCCAAACCTAAGAATAAATCCACCCAAAACAACCCTTAGAGCCTGTTCCAAAGCCCCTCAACCGTCACCAGTATCGATAATCAGACGTTCACCAGAAGGGGATTCATCTGTTTCCGGCTCTAAAACTAAAAAGAATAAGTATCCGGCATACGCGTTGTCTGGCCAATGAACCTCTGCCTATGGCCACTTTTCGCTTTCGCTGACTTATGGGCCAGACACTTAGCGTGCGCCAAATATGGCCGAACCAATCCGAAGGTGGGTCGCCCCCATCTGGGCCGCGATCAGATAGTCACCGCTCATGCCCATGCTCAGTTGTGAAATGCCGTTGCGCGCGGCGATTTTCGCCAGCAGGGCAAAATGCGGCGCCGGATCGTCCCCCGCCGGGGGAATGCACATTAAGCCTTCGATGGTGAGGCCATACTCCGTGCGACACTGAGCGATAAAGGCATCTGCTTCACAGGGAGTGATGCCAGCTTTTTGCTCTTCTTCTCCGGTATTGATCTGGATATAGAGGGCCGGATATTTGTCCTGTTTGGCCATTTCTGCACCCAGGACCCGGGCGAGCTTGGGCCTGTCGACGGTCTCGATCACATCAAAGAACGCCACCGCCGCCGATGCTTTGTTGGTCTGAAGGGGGCCAATAAGGTGCAGCTCCAGGTCGGGAAATGATGCGCGCAAGGGCGGCCATTTCTCCATAGCTTCCTGGACACGGTTTTCACCAAATACCCGGTGCCCCGCCTCCAGAACCGGCAAAATATGGCTTGCGTCATGGGTTTTAGAAACGGCGGTGATCACCACATCTGCGGTCTCGCGGCGCGCCTCAATTAACGCAGCCTTGAGTTCTCTTCTAATCGCGTGGAGATTATCTACGGGGTGAGTGGGTGCGGATGTCAAAGGATTACCATTTTGGTTGATGTTCAGATGGAAAGCTTACGCGCGCGCAGCGTGAAACTAGCAGCAGCGGCACGAAGCCTCAAACGTCACGCAAAAATATCCGCGCCGTTTTCGCTGGCCTTTCTGACAGACCGGATCCGTGCCCTTCACCCGGAAATTATTGCGCGCGCTATGCCCAAAGGGACCGCTATTATCCTGCGCGATTATG
>JAADIH010000026.1 GCA_013151435.1 Alphaproteobacteria bacterium | reverse complement strand
GCATTAAAAAGCGTCGATTTACCGACATTCGGCAGTCCGACAATTCCACAAGTAAAGCCCATAATCGCCTACATTTATTTGAGTGAGCGAGGGGCGTAACCCAGAATGGGCCGGCGGTAAACCGGGGATTTGGCGTAGCTGAATGTTCGTTGCCAAATTAAGATCGGCCTTAAGGGGGCGGATGAAAACGAAGTTGCGATGGGGTCAATCCCGGTTCGGATTGAAGAGTTTGCTGAGCGCTGCAAATGGGTTTGCGGGTTTCTGATCGCCAGTCTTTTGGTCTCCAGACTTTTGGGTGGACGCTTTTTGAGGCGCTTCGGACTTGGGGGGCTTGGGCTTGGACGTTTTTTCTGGCGCGAGGCGCTGCGCCACAGCCGTTGCAAAGCGGTTATCGTCCCCAGTCGTCAGAAAGGGCGCTGCGGCGGCAATGGCGTCGAGCATAGGGACCAACCACTCCTGATCGGATTTGGAAAAATTACCGAGCACATGATTGGTGACCATGGATTTGTCGCCGGGGTGACCAATGCCAATGCGCACCCGCCTGAACCCGTTTCCGATATGGGCGTCGATGGAGCGAATGCCATTATGGCCTGCGGCCCCGCCGCCGGTTTTGATGCGGAGCTTGCCGGGCGCGAGATCCAACTCGTCATAGAACACCACAAAGTCTTCTGGCTTCAGCTTATAAAACTGTGCGGCCTTTTGTATGGCGCGACCAGAATCATTCATGAAGGTGAGGGGTTTTAGGGCAATCGCTTTTTCCCGGCCATTGGGACCATCTAAAAAGCCTTCGCGAATTTCCGCCTGAAATTTTTCGCGAGGTGGGCCAAAGCCATGCGCATCGGCGAGCGCATCGGCAGCCATAAAGCCAATATTATGACGGTGACGGGCGTATTTCTCACCCGGATTGCCAAGGCCAACAAAGACGATCAAGGCGCGCTCCTGAGAAAGGCTGCGCTCATGCGAACGAAAGAGGTGCTATTCTTTCTTATCGCCTTCGGCTGCCGCGTCAGTATCTGTTGCCTCTGCACCATCCTCGGTCGTCTCTTCGGCTTCAGCATCTGCATCTTCGTCATCAGCAGAGCGCAAGGCTGAAGGAGCCGCGATTGTAGCGATGGTATAATCACGATCGGTGATCACGAGTTTCACGTTATCGGGGAGGGTGATCGCGGAGACATGAATAGTATCCCCAACATCCAGCCCGGTGAGGTCAATTTCGAAGATTTCCGGAATAGCAGTTGCCGGAGCATAAACATCGACCTCATGGCGAACGATATTAAGAACGCCGCCTTTTTTAAGACCCGGAGACTCCTCTTCATTGAGGAAGCGAACAGGGATATGGACGTCAATGCGGGTTTTCTCGTCGACACGCATCAGATCTACATGGATTAGCGTATCTTTAACCGGATCGAGCTGCACATCACGAGCGATTACGGATTGTTGGCCATCTTCACCGGCGACATCGATTTTCGCCAAATGCGCCTTCATCCGGCCCGCTAGATAGGCTTTTGTGACTTCTCTTTCCCGAAGGTTAATCGCCACCGGTTTGTCGCCGCCGCCATAAAGAACGGCCGGGACCCAACCCTGGCGACGGGCCTCGCGGGCGCCGCCTTTTCCTGTGCGCTCACGAATTTCGCATTGAAAAATATCTACATCAGCCATGGGTCGAGCGTCCTCACGCAAAAAATAGCCGAAGGGCGGGCTTTTCTGGCCCGCACGGCGGCTCAAAATTCCAGAATGAGCGCGGTCTATAACGGAAAGCCCCAAGGGGCGCAAGCGGCTATATAGTCCGGGGAAAAGGCCCGAAGTGGCTTCGCCGTTGGGTGCATCCCACTATGAGCGATGCACCCAACTTACTTGCTCATTCCGCTGCTGTCTGCACGCCTACTTCGAGGGGGCGTTCCAACGAATTCCAATCGATTTCAGCGTCGGAGGCGGCATTTTCGTAATGAAGCACGCCAAGCGCCTCAAATTTCGGGCGGACGGTCTCCGTCAGCAAACCCACGCGTTTCAGATTTGGAATCATGCGCTGGAATAAGAAATTGCGGAATGCCTGGCCGCTCTCAGAATCGATTGCGATCCGGCGGGCTTCTTCTGCATCAAATCCGAATTCCTCTTCGACAACCGTTGAGAACAACCGTTCACGCATGATGGCGCAAGCTTCGTATGCGAACTGGGCGCGTTCTTCAATCTGGTCTTGCGGCAATTCCTTGATCCAGTCCTCCAGATAATTGACGCCGAATGCGACGTGCCGACCTTCATCGCGCATCACCAACGTCACTGCTTGCCGCAGCAGCGGGTCACGGGTGGTTGACGCAATGGTTTGGAAGGCGGCCAGGGCAAGCCCTTCGATCAACACTTGCATGCCGATGAATTTCAGATCCCAGCGTTCATCGGTAAGAATTTTATCGAGCAGAAGTTTCAGGCTTGGGTTTATGGGATATTCGATTTGACACCGTCGGCGCAGATATTTGTTAAACACTTCCACATGGCGTGCTTCGTCGAATGTCTGCGAAGCGGCGTAAAGCTTGGCGTCATAAGTTGGCGCACAACTGACGAGCTGAGAAGCGACCATTAACGCTCCTTGTTCGCCATGGAGGAATTGCGAAAGCACTTGAGCAAGCGAGCGCCAGGCGTATTTATTTTTTTGTTCGTCGCTCATCGCCAGATAGACAGGATGGTCGGCAAATGGGTTCATCCCGCTTTGCGAGGGACCTCCGCTCTTGTCGAAAGGAACGTCCCAATCGACATCGAGTTCCGCATCCCAATTGAATTTTTTGCCAAGTTCGTAGAGCCGCTGGATTTTCGAATTGGCGATCTCGTAATCCCAATTATATGAGCCCGTCAGAGGGGTGTTGAATATCTCTCGAACGATTTCGACGTCCTGCGGCGACAGCTTATCGGCAAGCTCCCCCGGGTCATCAAATGTGCGTGGCTCAGTGGGTGGACTGTCTACTATCTGTACTTTCATGAGGACGACTCCCTTACTCAATAAGATCAGACCCGAATCAGGCCCCTGACTTGGTTTTGACCAATACGAGCAGCATCGCACCGGCCCTAGCTGGAAATTACACTGTACAGTTTACTTGTGCATTTAGGCAGGAAATGATGACACATGCGTCACTATTTCCCACACGAAGTGGCATTGCTCGCGGGCGGCCAGTCGGGTTCTCGGTGGAGGATTACGTTTCCAACGGTCTCAATCAATATGTGCGGATCGACCCGAGCACGGGGGCGGCGTTTGACACCCAATATGACGGGCGCGGGAATATCACCGATGACGGTCCCAACAGCTATGTCTTTGACGCGATCAATCGTCTGACATCGTCGCCCAGTCAATCGGTGGCGCTTTCCTATGACGCGGCGGATCGCCTTAGCAAAATCACCGGAACGGGATCACGTCAGTTTCTCTATGACGGCGCAAATCTGATTGCTGAATATGATTCGGGTGCGGTGTTGCGGCGCTATGTGCATGGTCCTGGTACGGACAAGACGGTCGTTTGGGCGGTTGTTTGGGGCGCAGCCGGTTTTTCTATTGAAAGCGGATCACACAAGGCCTAATGCAAGTATTGGCCTAGGGGTGTAGCTCAGTTGGTAGAGCATCGGTCTCCAAAACCGAGGGTCCACGGTTCGAGTCCGTGCACCCCTGCCATTTTTGTTATTATATTCAAATAGTTATGCTGTATGTGGAAAAAGTTGCGTGTTGTAAAACGCGACCTCGTTTTACAATTTTCTCCTGCAAGCTCCTGATCCGTTTGAGAGAGCATCGGACTTCCAATCCAAAAGGCCCAACCGATTGGTTGTCAGCGGCTTGGCAAAGTGGTGGTTCTGCTCCAGCCAGTGAATGCCAGCCCCAATCACCTCATATGTTAGTTAGTGATTGAAGGGTTTGAATAATGGTGCTGAATTGCCAACTCTATTTCATCATTTACAGAGAAAAGTTTCCATGACCGACGGTGAAGACCAATCCAAAAGCGAGAGCCTATCTTTGAAATTGCCATCAAGAATTGATGGAGACGAAAGTGATACAATAGACATCTCAATGGGTTCGTCATTGCTTTTCGTCGGCCCAAACGGTGCTGGAAAGACACGATTAGCTGGATACATCGACCACGTATTGGAAAGCAAATGCATTTATATTTCCGCACACCGTGATCTTGGAATGCCAACATCATATCAGGTCACCGACACCAGAATACAATTTCAACAAATTTACGGAAAGGCCCACTGGGGTGAGCAACCTCCGACACTTGAAATCCAAAAAACACATAGATACCAATCGGGGGGAACCGCCTTCAATAGTTCTGACTTTCCCGCCGTATTGAATGTGCTGGCAACTAAGCATACAGCTGATGTTGCTAAATTTCGTGACGATTTTGATCCAAAATCGCCGAGCACAGAAAAGCCTAAAACTATTCTAGAGAAAGCAATTGATATTTGGTCGGTTTGCCTTCCAAATCTCGAGATTAAGACTTCCGTTACGCCCAGGCTCATTATTGTAAGAAAATCCAATCGCGACACTGAATATGAACCAGATGAAATGTCGGATGGGGAGAGGGCTTTATTCTATCTTGTTGCGAAATGTATGATAGCTGACGCTGGGGCTCTCATAGTGGTTGATGAACCCGAGTTACACATCCATAGAGCCCTTCGAAATCAATTCTGGGATTTGGTAGAAGCTCAGCGTCCGGATTGTGCATTCGCATATTTTACGCACGATGTTGATTTTAGCTCAACGAGATCCTTTGCTCTGCGTATTATTCTGCATGCGTTTGAACTAAACGAAGAATCAAAGTCGAGCATCGATGGTCGCTGGAATTGGACAGTCATAGAGCCAAGTGAAGATCTGCCTGATGACCTATATATCACAGTCCTTGGTAGCCGGACCAATACACTTCTTGTCGAAGGGGAAAAGGGAAGTCTAGATCCGATGTTGGCCCGCTTAGTTTATCCAAAAATGATGGTAGAACCAATCGGTAGTTGTGAAAAAGTAATCCGCTCCGTTAAGGCATTAAACGGCGTTACTAAATTTCACACAACGAAAGCTTTTGGCCTAATTGACAGTGACTTCCGATCTAGCACGCAACTTGATGAATTCGAATCAGACAACATCTATGCACATCGTTTCCGTGAAATTGAGAATGTACTGGCATGTAAGGCAGTACTAACGGCTATTCTGACTAATTTTGGTCGTGTATCAGAGGCCCAAAAAACAACGAAAAAACTTGCTGATATAATCAGCTCACGGATAATTGCTGTAAAAAATAAATTTGTTATAGCATTGTCTGTCAGGCAGGCAGAAATAAGCTATCAGACTGCATTGAATGAAGTCATCAAAACACAATCTAATTTGGAAGATACAGCAGGTCTCCATAATCCAGCGGCAATCCAATCACATTGCCTTTCTACTGTAGATGACATAATAGAATCTGCTGACCTCGATAGATTGTTAGGTGTCTTCTCAATTAGAAAAAACGAGTTGAAAGACATTTATGCGCGATTGCTTGGGCAAAAGGATTGGGCTCATCTTAAGCTATCTATCGAAGGCTGGTGTCGCTCACCAGACTCAGAAAATGGGAAACGATTGATCGCCGCAATTACAGATAGTTTTCCAAAAATCGACTACTAAAATTTTTCGGTTGGGCTTTCCTGGCCATCGAGATTCGTTTTACAATTCAGCGCAATATGATGGTGTTTCGGGGGTGCGTTTTACAGCTAAGCCATTGATATTATTAATGAGTGATACGCCTCCAAAACCGAGGGTCGTGGGTTCGAGTCCCTCCGCCCCTGCCATTGTTCTCACAGTTGAGGACCGCCAGCCTGACCATGCTCTCCAATGAGCGCGGCAGCGTTCTGGCCTATGCCAATGACAACCAATTTTCCTGGCGATGAATTTGTCCAAACTTCGCTGAAAAGCTTATGGGTGCTGACATTAGTCACTGATAGGGACTTTTTAGCGGATTTGGGCTAAGCTGACATTTCATCAAATCGGGCACCTATCTAATTATGTTGATCAGCAAATCCTCGTTTTTTCGTGTTGCAGCTATTATTCTCCTTGTTGCGGGCTGTTCCAAGCTGGGCGCTGAGGCGCAAGAAGATAAGGCGCATAACGACCATGCGCCCCATCATGGCGTAGCAGATGAAACGACAGAGATGGCAGCCGCTGTGCAACCGCCGCCGCGTGATAAAACCGCCTCTGCTTTGCTCCAGATCGGCCCATGGGTTCCATCTCCGGCGAACACCGAAGAGCCGTATCTCAACATCATTCACGCTTCGCAAGTGACGTGGGCAGGCGGCGGCATGAGTACGCAGGAACTCTACGATGCTGGATATATCAGCTCAGTGACGGGGCTGCCGGTCAGCTTGCCAAACCGGAAAACGCTCTCAACAAATGTGTTCATCACAGGTGAACCTAAGACTTTTTATGATGGTGACTGGGTGCTGGAATGGGACGGTGACGCTGATCTCGGGCTGTTGTTTTTCCCTGATCATCTGATCACCAAACGTAGGAAGGGACGCATTGAATTCACGCGTGATGCAGAATCTGGCGCGACCCCCTATCACATGGCGATTCAGGTTCATAAGATACGCACGCCAGTGACGGGTTTGCGATTATTTAGAAAAGAGAATGAGTACGCCCTACGTGCGGGTAAGATTTTCACCCCACGCTTCATCGAGGAAATCGCCAAATACCACGTCGTTCGCACGATGGATTTGCAGGAAGTAAATCGTTCTTTCATTACCAATGTTGATGAAGTGGCGACGATGGATGCGTGCTGCTGGGATAACATCGCTTGGAAAAATCTGCCTCGAAAAACCGACCATCCCTTTAGATCAATGCCGTTGGAGGCTGTGTTCGCTATCGCGGTCGAAGCTGATAATGCGCTATGGCATACAGCGCCGATTGAACTTGGTTCACCTAAAAAGCTTTATGATCTAGTCGCCATATCTGATAATAACGATGCGATTGCAGGTGGTTTTAGAGGCGTTGCGCAACAAAACGCCGCGAGCATCCTGGCGAGCCCTGAATGGGATCGGTATGCGGACAAGTTTGTTGAGGCGCTTATTACTTCTGGCTACCCATCAAATCGCAAGCTCTATACGACTGTCTCCAATGAGGTCTGGAATACGGCATTTCATTATTTCGTCACGACAAACTATGCTTGGGGCCTTGGCCTCGGGATCGATGGCAACGGGATATTCAGGAACGGTTATGGCGCTGCCCTAGCGCGCTGGAAGCTGGCGCTTGACGGTGCTTTGGCGCGCGCCGGTCGCGTCCAGGATGTCGTTTATATAGTTGAAAGCCAGGCGGCCGATCCATCAACAACGGGCCGAGCGCTTCGAGCCGCGAAGAAATTTATGAAGTCAAATGGAGAGGCATGGGCAGATCACAGTTCTGATATTGGCGTCTCTGTGGCGTCCTATTGGGGCGGCTTACCCAATTGGTTCTCTGTACTCCCTCCTGATCAATGGAAGACGGCTGGTGAGTCAGATGCAAAAGCCCTTGAAGATAGACTCATCAACGGCCCATCAAATGAAATTGCAACTAAAGCTTGGGTTTTAAACAAGTTCGCTGGTCACGCGAGCCAGGCAGCGCCGTTCGGCGTTACGATTATCGGCGCTTATGAGGGCGGGTCTCACCTGGAAAAACCTTATGAGGTCCCATCGGGCTTCTACGCCTCATTCGTCTGGGGGCCTCATGGCGCGCGCGTTAATAGGGCTGTGAATGACGCCCTGGCGGCGGCCTATCCCGGGATCATTCTCTCAAATTACGTGCTTAGCGGCCAGACAGGCGGCCAACCGTGGTTCGACGGCCCTTATGGTGAGGACAACGATATGCAGCGGTCTTGGGAAAAATACCAACGCCGCTAGTGGATATTGGGGAAAATCTGGCCCTTTGTGCTTGACGCCACGCTGAAAATGTTTACCTACCAAGCATCTTCAAATATTGCTAGAAGACAGTACAGCGTCGAGGTGGCGCACGAGAATTTGTGTCTATCGGCAGAGCGGCAACTAACAGCGAAAGCGTACAGGCAGATGGCAAAAAAGAAAAAACCGGGTAAAAGCGAGCCTGTGATTGAAGGCAAAGCCACCGAAGTTAAAAAGAAGAAGAAAACAAACATTTTTGAATTTCTTCAGCAGGTGCGTGGTGAAGGCTCTAAGGTTACCTGGACAACGCGTAACGAAACACTTGTGTCAACAATCATGGTCCTGATCATGGTCACAATCATGGCGATTTTCTTTTTTGGTGTGGATCAGCTTCTTCGCCTCGGCATTTGCGGAATTCTGCCGATCGAATGCGTTTCAACCAGCAACTAAATCGCGATAACAACGGAAATTCAAATGGCAGCGAAGTGGTACATTGTTCACGCATACTCAAACTTTGAAAAGAAAGTTTCTGATGCGATTATGCATGCTGCAAAGGACAAAGGGCTCGATCAATTTATTGAGGAAATCTTTGTTCCGACTGAGGAAGTGACGGAAATTCGTCGCGGACGTAAAATCACTGCTGAGCGTCGTTTCTTCCCTGGATATGTTCTGGTGAAGATGGATATGAATAATGAAACATATCACCTCATCAAAGAAACGCCGAAGGTCACTGGATTTTTGGGGGCTGGCAACAAGCCTATGCCGGTGCCGCAAAAAGAAGTTGATAGAATTCGCGGCGTTATGGAAGACGGCGAAAGTCGGCCGCGCTCGACCATCACTTTCGAAATTGGCGAAAATGTACGCGTTACGGACGGTCCGTTTGCGTCTTTCTCCGGGGTTGTTGAGGATGTGGACGAAGAGGCGACGCGCCTTAAGGTGGCGGTCTCGATTTTTGGACGCGCTACACCTGTCGAGCTTGAATTTACGCAAGTTGAAAAAACCAGCTAGAGCAGCCGCTCTTAATCTGAGGTTTTATCTAGACGATTATCGGGGCGGTTCCGACGGGGATTCCAACGCCTTGCTGCGAAATGTCCTGAGCGTTGACCAGTCATAGATAAAATCAAGCGGATGCGGGCGTGGGCGCAATTGAGCGATCCGTTCCAGCGTATAAAGTTCACCGATATTATCGGGCATCGCTTTGAGGCCGTGCTTTTTCAAAAGGCTATAGAGAATGCTTTTTTGGAAGTGTCTTTCCGAATAGCGTTGCAGGCGGCGGTGATAGATTTTCACATCGCGCCAATTAAGCCTTAGTGACTCGAATTCAAATGTTGCACCGTCGCTTACCACGATCCGGTCGTGGTGACTGTCATCTTCGCCGCCCAGAAAATTCGTCAAGAAAATATAGGTGATAAGGCCGTCTTCGCCTTTGGCCCCAAAGGGCAGGCGCAGGTTATGCTGGCAAAAGGTCGAGAGCGCGTCGGCGCTGAGTGCGTAAAGATTACCACTTAAATACTGATTCACATATAAGCGCTCCGCCCATTTGCGCTGGCTTCGCCCTGTTACGGGAAGAGCGGCGGCTCCATATGCGCAAGGGTTATCTTGCAGCGATTGATCGAGTGCTGCTATTGAATTCACACTGGGAATGATATCTCCATCGAGAAAAATATGTGCGTGCGCATCTGGCGCAATCCGGAAAACATATTCGTTCCATGCATTAGCTTTGTCACTGATTGGCAATTCATGCAGGGTAATTCTCGGATCAGCAGAAGCCAGCGATTTTGCCACAAGAAGTGTATCATCCGTACAGCCATTAATTAGAATGTGGGCGTGGTAGGGCGCGCCTGCCGCTGCTGCATCCAGAGCCCCAATAGAGTAGGGCAATAAATGCTGCTCATTATAAGCGAATATGCAGATGGAGAGAGTCATGAGTTATCTTTGTTATCCTCAGAGTTGGCGGCATTCGGGTTGTTAATGTCGCTTTTCTGTGGATCTGTATCTTGCAGCACATCGCGAAAACGCCCTGAAGACTTCTTTCCGACTTGCCTTACCAGCGCATCGAACCATCGCCAGCGGTGGCGAATGCGTCTGAGCAGCGGTCGTGCAAAAGGATTGGCGCCCGCAAATATGAGAAACCCCAAAATCATTAACGGCAAGCCAAGAGGAAGGGGGGATATAGCTGCGATGCCGCCATATAAGAACAAGATGGCGCCGATAAAGCTTGCGAGGGCACGTGATATCAAAGCTGGCTCTCCATCAACATATGCGCATCTTTATTGCAGATAATCGTAAACCCGTTTTATGATCCAATAAAAGCCGTAACGGAAGGATAATGCACCGATGTCAGATCATGGGAAACAACCAGAATCGCGGGCGAGATTTACCTCAATGGCTGAGGGCACGCAGGACGACTGGATGAAAATCGCCGGACAATTTGGCCCATTTGCGGCGCAGGGCGGCAAGCGTGTTCTTGAGCATCTAAAACTTCTCGATGGTGATTATGGCGGGTTTCCCATCGATCGCTTGACCCATTGCCTTCAAACAGCGACCCGCGCCTATAAAGACGGTCGTGATGAGGAATATGTGGTTTGCGCGCTGCTGCACGACATCGGCGATACGCTTGGCGCCTTCAACCATCCTGATATTGCTGCGGCGATATTAAAGCCATTTGTTTCAGAGCAAAATCACTGGATGGTTGAAAAACACGGAATCTTTCAGGGCTATTACTTTTTTCACTACCTCGGCATGGATCGGGATATGCGCGATGCGTACCGGGATCATCCACATTTCGAACGCACGGCGACTTTTTGCGAAAAATATGATCAATCGGCATTCGATCCGAATTACGAATCGATGCCTTTGGAAGCATTTGAGCCCATGGTCATGAAATTATTCGAAATACCAAAAAACTCCGTCTACGGACCAGCTATAACAGAGTAAGAATTTCTGCTACCTGCTACGGCGCAGCGGCTGCTTGCCATCTGACTTTTTTGCCGTCAGTGCCGCCCGTTGTTGTTTCTTCAGCTGTTGAGGTGGGCTCTTTGACCTTACGGGCTCTGGGGGCTCTGGCGTTTTCCCGCCAAGCTCATCGATCATGCGAATGATATAGCGCGACGAGGCAATCACTTCCTTGCCGCCTTCATGCTGACGCGCCACCACGGTTTCATGATTTTCCAATGCTGCTGCTGCCTTATAAGTACCCTGTACTGCATCATTGAGATTGTGGAGAAGGGATTCCAGATCAACTTGCTCATGGGAGAGCTTATCCACTGCTACACTGCGCAGCCGTGAGACTTCGCTTCGCACTTCGGTGTAAAGCCGCTTCATGCGCTTGTCAGCAAGTGAAAACCCGACCAGTCCACCAATCAGAAGGCTTACCGTCGATACCCCTAAGAGAACATAATTTGGATCAATCACGGCACACCCCATTTGACGCCTGTCCAGACACTATTGTTTGATATTTGGCCGCTTTTGGCAAGGGCGCTCGATTATTATACAAGACGGCCATAACATTAGAAGTAACCGCTAATTTGCCCACTCCGTTGAAGTAGAACCTTAAAATGGGTGATATGTATTGCGACTAGTTCATGTCTGGTGAGGTGGTTTGGTAAGCTGGTCTAGCGTCTCAAAGGCCCGTATGATCATCATATGAGGCTTGGCGATAGGGGAGACTTCATGAAACGCGATTTATTCGTTGCTGCATTAGCGATATTGACTGTTGGCTGTTCACAAGAAAATCAGGAAATCGACACGCTAGAGTTGAAAGAGACTGGCGCAGTACAAATTCAAGGCGATAATGACAACATTGCCAATGAGAATGTTGTGCCGGATGCGCAGCCGCAATCAACCCATAAAGGCGCCTTACCGCCCGGTTCGGTTCGGGTTCAACCCGTTCAGATTATGGATCGCGGTGGTTTTGGAAAGCCAATGGTTGCGGTTACCAAGATGATGCCTGTTGGCTGGCGTGCGCAAGGAGGTGTGATCTGGCGCCAGAACATGTCTGGCTGTGGTCCAAACACCCCTCACTTTGACTGGACGGCGACATCGCCTGACGGCGTCAGCATGATTTCAGTTCTGCCAGGCGAAACCTGGTCGGGCAATAATTTGCAAATGCAGGGAATGATGCAGACGAATTGTCCGAATGTAACGACGACAGATGCAAAGCAATTTATTGCAAGCTATGTGCAACGTCTCAGGCCGAATGCACGCGTTCTGGATTATATGGACCGTTCGCAAGATAAAGAAGCTAAGGAACTACAACAACAACTGCAGCAGCAAAATGTGCCAGTGTATGGTGTTGAAATGCGCGTCTGGGTGGGGGCGGGGCAAGCGTTGATAGGTTACCAGGTTAATGGCCAAGAGGTACGTGAGGTTATCGGAACGGGGATTATCTTTAACCTGATGCGTATGGAAGGTGTCATGCCGGGAGAAATTAGAGAGTTTTTGACACTTTCTGTGCTGCCAGGGTTTGCGATGAGGATGCCGGAAGGAAAATTAGATTTTCAACAAGTAGAAATGTTTAGAAAGTCGAGCAAAGTGAATCCTGAATGGTCGGCTCGCATGGCTCAACACCAAGCTAAGATGGCGCGCATTAATTCGAAGGGCGCAGCGGACCGCGCAGCCATTACACGCAAGACCAATCAGGAAATCAGCGACATGCAGATGGATTCATGGCGCAAGCAACAGGCGAGCAGCGACCGTAACGTTCGCGAGTTCTCAGAATCTATTCGCGAGGTTGAGACTTACAGCGACCCGAATGTTGTAGGTGGTTCTGTGGAACTCAACAGCAATTATGATAGTGCATGGCGCCTTGATGATGGTACATATGTCCTTACCGATGATGCGTCATTTAATCCGTATGCCTCTACAGGACAGAATGGTCAATTATTGGAGCCAACAAGATGAGAAAACTTGTATATTCAACGCTAACTGGGTTGGCTATCAGTTTGATAGCCACATCAACAATTGCCCAGGACAGCTTTGGTGGAAAACCAAAATCGCAACCTCCACAACAACAGCAGCCGCAACAACAGCAGCCGGTTCAACAACCGCAGCAGCAACAGGGCGGGCAGGGCTCAAGTCAGGGAGGGCAATTCTCTCTGCACAAATGGAGTCACAGGATTTCGGTGTAGCGCCAACTAGCCAGCTTTATAGCGGCGCCATGCACGGTCCGACACCCACAACAATACCGGGTGGTCTTGTCATTACGACCGAAGCGCTATGGATGACCTTGCAGCAAAACCAAAATAGCATTGCAATTTTTGATGTTTTGGGCGGTCAGCAAATTCTTCCGGGCGCGATTGCGGCAGTGCCGGCTTCTGCACCGGGCAGTTTTAATGACCAGACGCAGCAGGAATTCGGACAATTCTTGCAGCAAGTGACGGGTGGTAACAAACAGACCCCAGTACTGTTCTATTGCCAAAGTCCTCAATGCTGGATGTCCTATAATGCCGCCTTGCGCGCAATTAATATGGGGTACACTCAAGTGCTTTGGTATCGCGGCGGTATCGAGGCGTGGCAAATGGCGGGGCTTCCTACTCAAAGCCCATATTAGATCAGGGCAATCAGCTACTCATTCAAAACCAGACAATGATGTTTGATCCTAACGAACAATAACAAAGGGGATGCACAATGCGCGCATATTTCTTGACTTTCTTTCTTGTTGGCATAGCGCTGGCGCTGCCAGCAAAAGCGCAACGCAGCATTGATTTCGTTGGCGCCGCACAAGAGGGCGATGCGCTCATCATCGCCATCAGTGATGAGAAAACCTTGGATGGGTTGGGCGAGGTTATTGGTGAAGAAGCTTTAGCCAATGTTCGCCGCGCGATCACTGCGTCGGCATTTGAAGCGGAAGCTGGCGCGACGGCGAGTTTCCTCTCCGGCGCGCAAGCCTTTGGTGAGATCCATCTGGTTGGCGTCGCGAGTGAGGGAATGCGTGCGCGTGATTGGGAAGATTTTGGAGGTCGCGCCGCTGTGCTGGCGAAGGCCACAAAGGCGGCACGGGTGACCGTGTTCGCGCCGGGCGTCGCAGATGCCGATATTATCAATGCTGCATTTGGCGCCGCCATCGGCCAATATAGTTTCGACAAATATAAAAGCGATATGGAACCGGCTACGGGTGCGTTGGTGTTTGTATCAGAAACACCCGGCGCTACGCGTGCGTCCTATCGTGGTGAGCGTGCTCATCTGGCCCATTCCGTAAAATGGGCGCGGGACATGCAATCCGAGCCCGCCAATGTAATCTATCCGGAAGAATTTGTGCGCCGGGCGCGTGCAGAATTTAAAGGCGTATCGAACGTAACGATAAAAGTACTGGATGTGCGCGCTATGCGTCGTCTCGGCATGGGAGCGATCCTTGGCGTTGGAAAAGGCAGTGTGCGTCCGCCGCGCATGATGATCATTCATTACAGTGGCGGCGGCAGCGAGGCGCCGATGGTGTATGCGGGCAAAGGCATCACGTTTGATTCCGGCGGCATTTCCATCAAGGGCAAGAAGGGCATGTGGATGATGAAGGCCGACATGACCGGCGCGGCGACCGTCACCGGCGCTGTCCTAAGCTTGGCCAAATCGATGGCGCCGGTAAATGTCATCGCGATTGCAGCGCTTGCAGAAAATATGCCCGATGGCGCCGCTCAGCGCCCCGGTGATGTGGTGAAAACCATGTCGGGTTTGACGGTTGAAATCATGTCGACCGATGCGGAAGGACGTCTCGTGCTTGCGGACGCTGTCTGGTATGCGCAAGAACAGTTCAATCCAAGTCTGTTGGTTGATGTGGCGACATTGACCGGGTCAGTTGGCCGTGCTCTTGGCGACGAATATGCTGGGCTATTTACACGCGATGATGCAATTGCGGAACGCTTGTCTGCGGCAGGTGAAGAGGCGGGAGAAGATCTATGGCGCCTACCACTGCATCCAAACCATAAGCTTCAGATCAAGTCGGTTATCGCCGACATTAAAAATGGCGACACCGGTGCGCCGGGCGCCTCAACTGGCGCCGCGTTTATCGGTTCTTTTGTGAAAGAGGAAACTCCTTGGGCCCATCTTGATATCGCAGGTGTTGATTGGCTAACGGAAGCGAAGGCGACAGCACCAGTGGGCGCCAGTGGATTTAGTGTCCGGCTGCTTGATCAACTGGCGCGAGACAGCGCTAAATAAATCTCAAAAAAACACCTCGTATCCGAATTGGATGCGAGGTGTTTCCAGGTAGAATCAGTGGCTTATTTAGAAAAATCTTCTGCATTCTTTTTGTAATCGAAATAGTCCATATGGCGCACAACTTTGCCGTCTTTAATGGTGATGGCGGTTACGATTGGGGCCCCGCCCTCAAACTTGTCGCCATTTTTTGTCTCGCCCATATAGGTTAGCTGAGCGATGAAGACGACGACACCATGGCTTTCATATTGGCGCTCAATATTATAATCGAGTGTAAAGCTCGCATACATAACAGCGATATCACCAAGTCCTTTCAGTACGGCTTGTTTGCCCTCAAAGAAAAACGGTTCTCCATTGGCATTTTGATTAGTTGATGTTGGATCATTGAAAACCATCTCCTCTGCGAGGAAGGGTTCCATTATTGTGACATCAAATGTGCTGTAAGCGGCGAGATATTCTTTCGCGAGCGCCACTGGCGATTCTGAAGCGGCATGATTTTCTGCTGCACTGATGGTTGGTAATGAAACTATGGCTGCGGCTGCCAGCCCGGCGATTAATGTTTTTACGCGCACGTATTATCCCCTTATGGTCTGTTGAGATGGATTTCCACCTATATTGAGGACACCGGAATGACGTGTAGCCTCAAGAGGAAATCGGTGAAGTGATGCAAATGATGGACGGGACGT
>JAADIH010000236.1 GCA_013151435.1 Alphaproteobacteria bacterium | reverse complement strand
ATCGCGTGCATCCTGGCCATGCCCGTAAAGCTGCGGCGCGCTTGGAAGAGTACGGCTATGATTTCTATTACTATGAGAACATAGAAGGCGGTCATGGCGGTACGGCTAACCAGGATCAACTGGCTTACAGAACTGCGCTTGAATATGTCTATTTCTTCCGCCAGCTGATGGGGAAAGAGTAAATAAACTACCCCCGCCTGTCTTTCCGTGCGTGCGATGTGCGCATGGACGTTTCCTATTTGGATGAAATCGCGTTAGCCTTGCAATAACAATAATCTCAAGGAGACGGCCGCATGACCACCGCTCATATTACCTATTGGGTAGTAACATTATTGCTCTTCGGGGCGCTATTCGTGCTGGCGCGCAATTTAAAAATGAAGCTCTGGGCGCGGGTCTTGATTGGGCTTGGGCTCGGCGGTGTCATGGGCTTTGTGTTTGGCGGCGGCGCCGCTGGTTGTGCTGAAAGCGCTGGCTGCGTCCCCGTCTCCACCAAGTTTTTGGGTGATGCATTCGTTCGCTTGATACGGATGCTGATTGTGCCATTGATTTTCACCACCTTGACGGCAGGTGTGATCGCCATGGGTGACCCCAAGCGTCTCGGCTCGCTTGGCGCGCGCACCATCGGCATGTATATGGGGACAACCATAATTGCCGTCTCGCTCGGATTGCTTTTCGGCACATTGTTCCAGCCCGGTGTCGGGGTAGATCTTTCAACGGTCGATCTATCATCAATTGACAGCGTCAAAGGCATCATCGCTACAGGTGATGCGGCGGGCGGGATTGTTGACCGGCTCTTAGCCATCATTCCAGAAAATCCGGTGGCGGCATTGGCTACAACTAATGTGCTGGCGATTATCTTTTGGGCGATATTATTCGGTACCGGTATTCTACTGGCGGGCGATGCGGCAAAGCCCGTCGCCAAAGTGATCGAAGCCTCAGCAGAGGCGGTTTTGAAGGTCACCGAGATCATCATGGAAGTCGCTCCTTACGGCGTATACGCATTGATGGCCTGGGTCATCTCCACCCAAGGGTTAGACATCCTGGTTAATCTCGGTAAGCTGACCCTGGCGCTTTATCTCGCCTGTTTCCTCCATATAATTATTACCTATGGATCGATCATCAAGTTCATCAATAAATTGCCCGTGAAGCGGTTCTTTGGCGGCATAGTGGATGCGCAGGCTGTCGCCTATTCAACGGATTCGTCGAACGCCACCCTGCCGGTGACCATCGCCAATGTGACGGATAATCTTGGCGTTGATAAATCCGTTTCTGGTTCTGTTCTGCCCCTTGGCGCCACCATCAATATGGATGGCACGGCGATCTATCTGGGGCTGGTGGCGCTCTTTGCGTCGCAAGCACTCGATATTCCGCTCGATGCTACGCATTATTTCATGATCGCGCTGACGGCGACGCTCGCCTCGATCGGCGCGGCGGGGATCCCCTCGGCGGGGCTTCTGCTGGCGGCGACAGTACTCTCGGTCTTCGGGGTCACGGCGGAGCAATCCGTTCTTATCATCGCGCTGATCTTCCCGTTTGACCGGCTCCTCGATATGATGCGTACCGTGACCAATGTTTCTGGGGACGCCGCAGTTGCGGTCACCGTCGCCAAATGGGAAGGCGCGCTCGACGAAGAGGTGTTCAAAGCCAAGCCTGTAGCGTAGGCGTTATTTATGCCTATTTACGTTGTCGCTTTTTGAACCATCTGGGTTGTCCCTAACGTATTTGCGGCCCTTGATTTTAACCGTATGCGCTCCAGGGTGCTTACCTAGCTCTACTTCTTTGACGGTTTGGGGGCGCGGTACATTTTTACGAGAGCCTATATTGTAGGTATCATTTCGCCCATTGGGGCCGTCATTATTGCCAATAATCTTAGTCATGGTTTGCCTCACTTTCGGTTGGAACATAACAAGCACAAACCGATTCTTACGTAGGTGCAACTATAGCGAGCAAAATGCTGTCTACGGGAAATCGCCGCATTTTTCGATGTAGCATTCGCTTGCCATCTCAACTCCGCCCCCCTATAGAATCTCCGTTTTCCGGGAATCTAGATTTCCCGCGTCTGCCAGTGCGACCCCCTATATGGGACGGGGCTGGGGATGTACCGCCGCCGGGGTAATGCCCTCGCGGGGGCGATTTTGCTTTGTGTGTCCACATTTGGTGGCGCATGGTTGGTTTTTGGTTTCGATACGATATCGAAAGGGCCTTTATGTTTGATAGTTTAAGCGATCGTCTTGGCTCCGTCTTTGACAAGCTTCGTGGGCGCGGCGCCCTTGAGGAAAAAGACATCAATGAAGCCATGCGCGAGGTGCGCATCGCTTTGCTTGAGGCTGATGTTGCGCTTCCCGTCGCTAAGGATTTTATCGCCAAAGTTAAAGAGCGCGCGCTGGGCGCTGAGGTTTTGCGCTCGATCACCCCGGGCCAGCAGGTCGTTAAGATCGTCCATGACGCTCTGGTGGATATGCTCGGCGGGGACGTTGATACGAGTTTAAGTTTTGCCACCACACCGCCAGCCGCGATTTTGATGGTGGGCTTGCAAGGGTCCGGTAAAACCACATCCACCGCCAAGATCGCATTGCGCCTTACTAAGCGCGAGAAGAAGCGCGTGCTGATGGCGTCGCTCGATACACGTCGTCCGGCGGCTATGGAACAGCTCCAGATTTTGGGTGAGCAGGCGGAAGTAAAAACCCTGCCGATTATCGCGGGCCAAACCCCGCGCGATATTGCCCGGCGCGCTATGGAGGCGGGTAAGCTTGGCGGCTTTGATGTTGTGATGCTCGATACGGCGGGGCGTCTTTCCATCGACGAGCAGTTGATGGCTGAGATTGCTGACATCCATCAGGTAACATCGCCGATTGAAACCTTGTTGGTGGTGGATGCGCTCACCGGCCAGGATGCGGTGACTACCGCGGAGAAATTTAAAGAACGCGTGCCGGTAACCGGTATCGTCATGACACGGATCGATGGTGATGCACGCGGCGGCGCGGCGCTTTCTATGCGTGCGGTCACGGGCGCGCCGATTAAATTTGTCGGCATCGGCGAAAAAATTGAGGCACTTGATACATTTGAGCCCGAGCGTATGGCGGGCCGTATTCTTGGTATGGGCGATATTGTTTCTCTGGTTGAAAAAGCCAGTGAAGAAATTGACATCGTCAAGGCAAAAAAAGCCGCCAAGAAAATGGCCAAGGGCGAGTTCGACATGAATGATCTCGCCGACCAGTTCAAACAGATGCGCAAAATGGGCGGTATGGGCGCGATCCTCGGCATGATGCCGGGCATGGGCAAGATGAAAAAAATGGTCGATCAAGCCGGTGGGCTAGATGACAAGGAAATTGTTCATCAAGAAGCCATCATCAGTTCCATGACGAAAAAGGAGCGCGCCAAACCAAAGCTCCTCAACGCTTCACGCAAAAAACGCATCGCCAAGGGTTCGGGGACAGGAAATCAATAAATTGATCAAGGCCCACCGCCAGATGGCCGACATGATGAAAAAAATGGGCAAAGGCGGCATGAAGGGCATGGCGCAACAACTCGCTGGAATGGGCGGTATGCCTGGCGGTGCGGGCGGCGCTCCCGATCCGGCAATGCTAGAGGCCACCAAAGGCGCCAAAGGTCAGGGTGCTGAGGACATAGATTTTGACGCCATTGAAAAGGCTCTCTCCGGTCAGGCGCCGATGCCACCTGGACTAGGCGGTCTGCCGGGTATGGGGAAGAAGAAATGAGCATAGCGCAGAAAATGTTTTGCGCTATGGCGGGGCTGGTCATCATAATGACAACTGCGGCCTGCAGTTGGTCGTTTAGCGCCGTTCGAAGAGCAGAGTTAAATTCACAAGCAGACCTCGAATGTATACGCCGTGAAATTTCTGCATTACCTCAAATAGAAAGCGTTTCCGAATGGAAGCGCTCAGTTGGGGGTAGGGCGTTGACGTTTCGCGGGATAATGCCCCCGGACAAATATTTCTCTCTTCGATATGCTGATAAAGACGGTTATGTCGGGTATGTCGGTTTTAATGAGAGTGGTAGCGGAAAATTCGAGTATTCGATTCAGCAAATGTTTCCGTTAGAAAACTTAACCTCAAGACGCATGGTGAAGTGCACAAGGGCTGATCATGATCATGCAACAGCGTTGATGAGAAAAATTGACGAACAAATTGTCAAGGGCTGTAAAGTATCAGTTGTTAAAAATTCATTGCGAGAAACAATTCCTAAGTCGCGCCATTGCCCGATATCTACAACAGGACGGGAGACAGGCGCATCATGATTTCTCCCAACCCAACCAATCCATTCACCGCTCATTCCCGCGAAGGCGGGAATCCAGCCTTGCTAAGAAAGCGGCCATGGCCTGGAATTTTTCAGATTCTGGATCCCCGCCTGCGCGGGGATGAGCGGATTTAGATCCATCTCATTAGTTCAATTCAATTCCCAACGACTCAAATAAAGGAAAAACTAAATGTCACTAAAAATTAGACTGGCCCGGGGTGGCGCAAAGAAGCGCCCGTTCTATTCGATCGTTGTGGCTGACAGCCGCATGCC
>JAADIH010000076.1 GCA_013151435.1 Alphaproteobacteria bacterium | reverse complement strand
AGAAGGCGATACCGGCTTTCCATTCCGCTATACCGGGCAAAAGCTCCATGCGCAGTCGGGGCTCTATTACTATAAAGCCCGCTGGTACGACCCGGAAGTCGGGCGCTTCCTTCAGATCGACCCTATCGGCTATGGCGACGGCATGAACATGTATGCTTACGTTGGCGGTGATCCGGTAAATGGTAGTGATCCGAGCGGGTTGTCACGCCTTAGAAACCTTACGGAAACATCGCAAAATACAAACCGTGATGGCAGCGGTGGTGGGGGACAGGTGACCAAGGGCTGAATTTGTTAACCCCCAAATAGACCCTAGCTCGAAGATGAAATAACCTATTGGTGTCATGCATATTTTTTGATTCTAAGCCGTTTTGCCACCCAGTACTGTTTTTCACCTCCACTGGTACGCCAGTTATACCAATAAAAACAATTCTTTATATAAATCTTTGATTATCTACAGTCGGAACGATTTCCTACGGGAAGCAAGTGCTGCAATCAAAATGGAGAAATATTATGTCCGACTATGTTTTGGTTAAATTCGTGCCGCTCGCGCGACAAATGGCAATTGGCCAACGCCGACTATGCGCAGAAATTTGGAGCCTATTACAACTACGACGGAGGGGATATCAAAATCACTAGACCACGTTCACAAATTATTGAATCGCAGAACGTGGTCAGGAAGCTTTAGTGACCGCGCATCCGAACCCAAAAATCGCGCACACTTTTTGTGAGTGCGTTCTAAGTTCGGTCATAGCGAAATAGAATGCCTCAAAGGCAGCCTTCCTCAGTCCTCAAACTAAATCTCATAGCGCCTTAAGGGGAGCCATAAGTCATTGATTCCCATTATTAAGCTTATAAGTTTATTTGGGTCATGCGGTCCGTCAAGTTTTTGTAGAAGTTTGTCAATTTGCGAAAAAAGAACTTTATAGTCACTCCAATTACCTTCGACCGAGACACCAGGAGAATTCTCAATGTTCTGAGCAATTGAGATCAAAATTGCATGCAAATTAACGAGCACAAGTCGCGCCTCAGATGTGCTAGAGCTTTCTGCACAACCAAGTGCGCTCGTCGCAATCTTGTAGATCACACTAAAATTTGGAGGAAAATTATCTGAAGCAAATTCGTCAAAATCACTTTTGCATGACGTAATGCTCATCTAATCATGACCTAAAATCGTCTGCGTTACAAAGATACTTCAATGTGATTCCGTGCTCACGAAGTTTTTCGACAGCACCCTCCATGCGATCAACGATGGTAATTACTGTTTTAATGGTGATGTCGTTTGATTGAGCCTCTTTGATCGCCTTTAAAACAGAGCCGCCTGTGGTAGTAACATCGTCAACCATTATTACTGTTTTTCCACGCAACTCATTAGGGTGCTGACCTTCTAACAGCTTGCGGGTGCCATGTTCCTTGGCCTTTTTGCGGACCCAAAAATGCGGAACAGGCTTATCTTTTGAAAAGCTTCGCGTTGTAATGGCGCTTAACACTGGGATGGCACCCATCTCTAAACCACCAAGAAAATCGCATTTTTCTTTGTAAATTTCGGCAAGCATCAGCTCTGCAATCAAGTACAGCCCTTCAGGCTCTGACATTGTCATCTTCATATTGAAGTAAAAATTGCTAGTGCGTCCTGAGGCTAGCTGCTGTGGCTCACCCTCACTAAAGGACCTATCACGAATGATTTCTTTCAGTCGTTCTTTAAATTCAACGTTTTCCCCGTCGAATCCATCAGCTTCTGATATTTTCGCAATTGCGGACATATTGCTCACCCTATTAATCCCGATTCAAAAACGGCTGAGTTGCCCCAACCGTTCAACAATTCAATTTTCCCACCAAAGCCACTAAGCCGCATAGTTTAGTTGCTATCCTGGCTAACCTACTGATTCGGTTATGATTCGTCAAATCGCAGGTTTGTCTGTTGGTTAATCTCAACGGTGAGTCGAGCAATAGTACAGCCTTGTCAATGGGCTATAAGAATACGGAGCGTATTTGTCTCAATATTTCAGGAAGACTAACCAACATATTAGCCAGCCTTGCTGCCGCCATGGTACTGGCTTTCCGATATATTTCATCTATGAAGATGCGCGCCAATTTCAAACATCAGATTCACTGCCGTTCGAATTCGGCTTCAATTGCAATCTCGACCATGTCGCCGACAATGCCGCCATAACGGTCAACGCCGAAATCATTACGGTCGATGGTTGCGCTTGCGGACATGCCTATAATATAGGCGCCGCGGAGACGATCATTGCCGCCGCCATTGAAGGTGACGTTAATGGTGACGGGATGCGTTACCCCATGCATGGTCAAGTCGCCGGTCATCACGCCAGTATTATCGCCGGTGATTTCAATCCCGGTGGAGCGCAAAATCGCTTCGGGAAACTGATTGGCGTCAAACCAGCTAGGCCCCATCAGAACATTGGCAAACTCATCATTGGCGATATCGAGGCTGGTCATATCGATCACGGCCTCGACGCGGGCGGCGGCGGGGTCGGTCTCATCGAAATCAAGGCTCACATCGAAGCGGTTAAACCGCCCTACATAATTCGAAAAACCAAGATGATCGACTTTGAAGACTAGCGCGGCGTGCTTGTGGTCAAGCACGTAATTACCGGCCTTTAGCGCTGTCGGATCAGGATTGACGTTGGGCGCCAGGGCCTGGGCGAGTCCTGCGCAGCTGGCGCATAACAGCAAAAGGGCAGAGACGGCGGTTTTCAAAAAATATTCCGGGTTCAAATCAACCTCCCTTTAGAGATGTGCGCGATCTGGTTCCACAGGTTTCGCATTGAGGGTCAGCGGGCAGGCTGACCGTGCGGAACGTAGCGCCAAGCCCGTCATATAGCATGAGGCGGCCCGCAAGGCTCGTCCCAATTTCTAACAATTCCTTGATAACTTCCATGGCGGCAAGGGTCCCGATGACGCCCGTGACCGCGCCAAGAATGCCTTCCTCAGCGCAATTGACTTGTTCGTCGCGCGGCGGGGCCATCGGGACGAGGCAGCGATAGCATGGCAGGACGCCAGGGTTTTCATATGGCTTGAAGGTCGAAAGCTGGCCCTCAAACCGGCCGACGGCGGCGGAAATAAGGGGCTTTTTCAAGGCGCTACATGCGCGGTTCAGCGCATAGCGGGTCTCGAAATTATCGACGCCTTCAACTACAAGATCATAATCTTTGATGATGGCCGGGGTGTTCTCATCCGTGATGCGTAAATGATGGTCGATGATCTGAATATCCGGATTGAGTGCGCTGACAAAATCCTTCGCAGCGTCCACCTTGGCGCGACCCACATCCTCCGTATGGAAAATAACCTGGCGCTGGAGGTTGGAAAGGAAAGCGCCACTGCGTCGTCATCAGCAATGCCGATGGTCCCGACACCGGCCGCGGCAAGATATTCAATGATCGGCGCGCCGAGACCGCCAGCGCCGACCACCAATACGCGGGCGCTAAGGAGTTTTTGCTGGCCCTGTCCGCCGACCTCTTTCAGGAGGATATGGCGGGCGTAACGCGTCTGTTGGGTTTTATCCATGGGGGGTGTTTATGTGCTCAAGGGAGCTTTGAACAGGGTCTCTATGCCGCTCCTCAGGATGAAGGCATAAGCACGTTGCAAAGCACGGAAGTGTCAAACCCCCGTCGACCCAAACCCCCCGGCGCCGCGTGTGGTCTCATTTAGTTCATCAACTTCCTCGAAGCGCGCCTGCCAGACCGGTGCGATCACCATCTGGCCGATGCGCTCGCCGCGATTAATGGTAAAATCCTCCGTGCCGTGATTTATAAGGATCACTTTCAGCTCGCCGCGATAATCTGCATCGATAGTGCCGGGCGCGTTGACTACGGAAACACCGTGTTTGGCGGCAAGGCCTGAGCGCGGACGCATCTGCGCCTCCCAGCCCGGCGGCAGGGCGATCGCCAGCCCCGTGGGGATCATATGGCGCTCACCGGGGCGCAAAGTCATAGGCTTCACCAGGGCCGCACGTATGTCGCAACCAGCGGCCAGCGCAGTTTCATAGCTCGGCAGGTCAAGGCCCTCAGCATGGGGCAGGCGTTTGATTTGCACGACAGGAGCTATCTTTTGATCACTATGGGTTTTTAAGGCAGTCGCTGACATAAGTTTATCCTTTTTATTGCCCCCATATTCGTACAAATCGAGGGCGCAGCCGAGGTGTTTTTTAAGAAAACTATGAAATCTTTTCCACAGATTTTAGTATAATCTACCAAAGGCCTCAGAGACTGCGGAGTTGAATTTTAGGTTATTTTGTTAGGAGAGGGATATCCACAATGCTAGGTTACCTGCTTGCCACTCTTGCTTTTGTAAACTCGACTGTAAGTGAAAAGAATTGTTTTGAGTCAGCAGACCTACAAGAGGTGCTCCGTGGGAAATATGATTGCAGCGCCCTAAAAAAAGCCGATGAAGTCTTTATCGCTGCGGCAAATGGTTTTCCACAGTTTGTTGTAATTGAATTTAGCGATCCAGTATGGCGTGTCAGGGCGTATGGTTGGAAAGCAGAAGCCAGATCTGATGGATACATCCATCAGACACGCTTTGTAAAAGGTGTACTGAAAACGAATGAAATTGAAGGTTTCCGGGCTGATTTTCTTGCGGGGATTTATAATAGCATGACGGAGCAACAACCCCCTAATAGAGACATCATTTGTATCGATAGTATAAAATTGATGGTTTACGCAAAAAGCCTGAACGGAAAACTCTCAGGGTCGCGCGCTTCCTGTCTTGGAAAGACCAAAGCCGACGACTTCGCTGGGCGACTAAGAGCTATGGCCATTTTGGTTGATCCAGAAATGCAAGACTATTTATTCCGTATTGGGAAGCGTCCTTAGTGTTACTCCTCCGCTTTCACCATACTCGACCGAATGGCTTACGGCGTCGATATAGTTTCCCCAGTATTTTCCCATGCGAAGTGGGGAAGGTCGTGGCGACTACACCGTTGCTTCGCGCGGGATGAAGAAATGAAACCCCACATAGGCGGCGCCGATCAGGCCGGGGATAAAGGCGACGCTCCAAAGCGGCAGATCGAAATCGGAGGCCATCCCGATCACTGCCAGCGCTGCCGCAAAGCAAAGCAGTAATATGCCGCGCCGCAAATCAGCATTGGGGCCGATAGTGTCATGAGTGATAGCTTCGATGAGCTTTGGGTCTGCCTCGCCGGTCTTTTCAACACTGGTTTTGATCGCGTCGTAAATCACACGCCGGTTGCGATGACGAAAATAGAACGGCATGGCGATGACCAAAACGATGCTGCCAAAAACAATTAGTGGAACGAGGATTGCGACTTCCATGGGGTGGTCCTTATTCTGCGGCCTTTACCAAAACCGGTCCTTGAAGCGCTTTCGCCACCCGCTCAGCCAGTAGACTTGCGACTTGGCTTTTGAGCATTTCCGGCCAGGCTTCTTCGCCATCTTTGGTCAGTAGAATGATGGTGTTGTGGGCGCCGCCCATGGAACAACTTTTACCTGGGGAGACGTCATTGGCTACGATCCAGTCGCAGCCCTTTCGCTT
>JAADIH010000173.1 GCA_013151435.1 Alphaproteobacteria bacterium | reverse complement strand
TTCAACAGCTCATTCGGAATGCCAAGCTTGTCACGGCAATAAAGCACCTGCACCGCAAACGCCTCATTCAATTCCCAAAGACCGATGTCATCCATTTTGAGGCCATTTTTCTCGAGCAGCTTTGGCACCGCAAAGACCGGACCGATACCCATCTCATCGGGCTTGGTTCCTGCGACCGCCATGCCGCGATAAATCCCCAGCGGCGTCGCCCCACGCTTCTCGGCTTCTTTGACTTCCATCAGGACTGCTGCACTGGCGCCATCGGACAATTGCGAGGCATTGCCTGCGGTGATGTATTTGCCTTCTTTGACGACCTGACCGCCCTTAAAGACAAGTTTCAAGCCGCTGAGGCCAGAAAGCTCCGTTTCCGGACGATTTCCTTCGTCTTTTTCAAGCTTCATTTCAACATCGGAAGTCTCGCCGGTTTCCCTGTTGGTGAATTTCATCACCGAGGCCATCGGCACAATCTCATCGTCAAACTTACCGGCTTGTTGCGCCGCATGGGTACGCTGTTGCGATTGCAGCGCGTATTCATCCTGGGCCTCGCGGGAAATACCATAGCGATCCGCAACGATCTCAGCGGTCTCAAGCATCTGCATATAAGTCGAGGGCAGATTTTGGATGAGCCATGGATCAGGCCGGACAAACATATCCTTGGTCTGGTTCATGGAGACCGATTCAACGCCGCCGCCGATAGCAATTTGCATATTGTCGACGACCACCTGTTTGGCGGCTGTTGCAATCGCCATCATCCCGGATGCACACTGACGATCGAGGGATTGCCCCGGAACAGTTTGCGGTAATCCCGCACGCAACAATGACAGGCGCGCAACATTGGGAGAGGCCGTTGGCGGTTCCCATCACCACATCTTCAACTTCGCCCGGATCAATCTTGGCGCGCTCAACCGCATGGGTGATCGCATGGGCGGCGAGCGCCGGTGATGTCGTATCATTGAAGGCGCCGCGATAGGCCTTGCCAATCGGCGTTCTGGCGGTGGAAACGATAACAGCTTCTCTCATAGTGAATTACCTTTCTAATTAATCTTAGCTTGGCCATCCTTCTTGACGGCGCTACTTTGCACGCCTCCTCAGAATGAAGTTTTTTTAATACGCCCCACGCCTTCACCCTGAGGGCAAACCAAAGGTTTGCGTCACGAAGGGCGAAGATGTGTCCTATTTCTTATCCGCGTAAGCCTTAGCCTTGGTCATAAAATTCATGCTTGGCCCGGAAGAATTCTCGTAATAATGGACATTATCGGTTGATGAAATCTCATCCCAATGGGCCATGATTTCTTCCGGTGTTTGTTTTTCGGGCGGCAGGTAAATGCCGTCGGTTTCAACCACATACCCTCGGGCGTAACCGCCCGCCGCGCAACTCACAATCGCGCGTGATGGCGCCTTGTCGCTCACTAAAAACAACGTCGCTGCGGTGATAGCTTCGGGCGTCATCTGATCGAGGATCGCTTCGGGGATACCAATATCCTCGGTCATGCGGGTCTTGGCCGATGGCGAGACCAGATTGATGTTGATGTTATATTTCGCGCCCTCAAGATGCAGCGCGTTCATAAAGCCGATCATCCCGGCTTTTGCCGCGCCGTAATTGGCTTGCCCGAAAATTCCGTGCAATCCCGACGGGCTGGAGGTGCAGATGATGCGACCATAGGCCTGCTCGCGCATGATCGGCGCATGAGTACAGATCGCCGTGCCGATGAGATGCACATCAATCACTGCGCGAAAATCCGCCATGGTCATTTTCGCGAAAGTCTTGTCGCGCAAGATGCCAGCATTATTCACCAGAATGTCCACCCGACCCCATTTATCCATGGCGGCTTTCACCATGGCGGCGACTTGCTTCTCGTCGGTGACATTGGCGCCGTCGGCAATCGCCTCTCCGCCCGCTGCGGTGATCTGATTGACCACTTCCTGCGCTGTTGAGATCGACCCGCCCGAACCATCCCGGGCGCCGCCAAGGTCATTGACGACCACTTTGCAACCGCGCGCCGCCAGCGCCAAAGCATGGCTTTTCCCAAGGCCGTTCCCGGCACCGGTGATGATTGCAACCTTATCGTCGAACCGAATATCAGACATACAAACTTCCTCTCCGTCTTTGCGGAGAGATTAGCGGCGCCGCCAGTACACGCAAAGCCTGTTCAACAGCGACGAGAAAAGTATCTCCTTATTGATTGGGACTGGTGGGGAGATCTCTGATCACGACCGTCGTTTTGCGTCGGCCGCGCCCGCGAAGACGCAGAGTGCGAAGTTTTATGGCGCGATCAGCCATGGTGCGCGCCACATGCGGCGGCAGTCCCGCGGATCCCGCCATCAATCGGTCAACCGATGTAATAATCGTCCCGCCAGGGCCACTGAGTGTTTTTGTGTCCTTCTCCCCTGGAACGTCGCTTGGAAAAATCCCGGTGACTGGCGTTCGTGATGATGAGGAACCCATAAGGTTCCCTCCCGCCAGATCCGCAATTCGGTTGTCATACTGTTTTATCTGGATGGGTTTTCCGGTCTCCAGAATTTCAGCAACCGTATCCTCTGCATAATCCATCAGATGGTTACGGAAATCATTTGGCCACCCCGGAAATAATGGCTTTGTTTCTTCATACAAGCGCGACACAGCGATATATGATCCGTATTCACGCACACCCCGTAGCGAGTTAACGAATTCATTCGCCGTCGTTGCAAGCTGACGATTAACGCCTTTCCCAGTATAGGCGCCGCGCCGGATGGTTGGGCCACCCACATCGCCGTGAAAAAATCCATAGATGACGCCCGGGTGTTTCCAGCCCCGATAAACAATCTCTACACGGATATCCTGAAGGCTCAATGGCGCACCCTCAATCGTCACGAGCTTGGCCGTGTGAAGCGGTTCATTGTTCGGCCCAACCAGCAGCTTTTCCGGAAACGGAGTTGGATAGCGCATGGCTAGCTGTTCGATCAGGATCGCATTATGCAGATTAAACCAGTAAGCAAGTTGGTCTGACCAGGAAAACTGAGAGATCGGCGCTTGATTTCCTTGTTCCTCCAAAATTTCTCTGGCCTGTGTAAATATTTTAAGCTCATTTTTGCCAAGCAAAGAAAAGGGAATTCGGTTTGCTTCCGCCCGATAGGGGCTTTGATGCCCTTTCGCGAAGCGTGTGCCAAACTCTGCTGGCGGCTTACCGCGTGAGATGCGGTCAGAGCGCCCAAAGTCAACGACAGCGGCGCGCATCAACTTATCCCAGCTGTCAAAATTAAATCCATATTTTGGGTTTTCCGGAACTACCGCAAATTGCGGATAGCGTAACGGTGTTGTTGCAAAATAATTTGCCGGCAACACCAATCGTTGCGCCGTGCCTGTTGTTGCCTGACAACCGGCTGCGGTCGCAATACCGCCCCCCATAAGCATCATTGCAGAACGTCTATTGATGGCCATAATTCTCCCCTGTCATATGTGATAGAAAAACTTATCGAATTCATGCGAGAACACAACATGCAAACATCATTACATGCAACACGCCCCTCATCAATGTATAAAAAAGGCGTGATCAACGCAGGAAGCCCAATAATATCAGCATTCCGGGATAGAATGAGCATGCTCACCTCAAGATAGGTGATCGTCATGGCTTAGAAGACAACTCAGACAAACTGCATGCTCAGCCATTCCGCGACCAGTGCTGGTTTTTCTTCGCCTTCGATTTCAACTTTGACAGCATATTTAAACGCCCACTGACCGGGAATTTTGGTGTCCGCTTTCATCAGCGTGAAGTGACCACGAATGCGTTGTCCCGACTTTACGGGATTAACAAAGCGCACTTTATCGAACCCGTAATTAACGCCCATCTTCACGCCCTCAAGCACAAGAACGCTGCCCGAAGCAAGGTGTGACAGCATTGAGAGGGACAAAAA
>JAADIH010000286.1 GCA_013151435.1 Alphaproteobacteria bacterium | reverse complement strand
GCTCAAAAGGCCATTGATGGGACGCCGGGAGAGGGCGCATGCCAGATTGCCAATGACAATGCCCCCGGCCAGGTGGTGATTTCGGGCTCCAAAGACCGTGTGGAGGCGGTTTGTGCAAATGCTAAAGAGTATGGTGCTAAGCTCGCGAAAATATTGCCAGTTTCAGCCCCGTTTCATTCCTCATTGATGCAGCCCGCGGCGGAACGCATGGCGGCGGCGCTTTCCGAAATTAAGATTAAGGCCCCGGCGACGGCATTGGTGGCCAATGTCACCGCGCAAGCGATTGCATCGCCAGATGAGGTCGCAGAGCTCTTGGTTAAGCAGGTTACGGGTCGCGTCCGCTGGACCGAAAGTGTGAGCTATATGGTCGATAAGGGGTGCGATCGTTTCATCGAGGTCGGCTCGGGAAAAGTTCTCTGCGGCCTCATCCGGCGCATCGCGCGCGAGGCCTCGTCCTTGAATGTGGGTGCGCCTGGCGATATCGACGCCTTTGCAAAACTCTAGAGCAATCCTATATGGCCGCTTGGCCAAAATCATAACGGGTGGAATTCATGTTCGATCTTACAGGTAAGAGAGCCCTCATAACTGGCGCGTCGGGCGGCATTGGCGGCGCCGTCGCAAAGGCGCTGCATGCGCAAGGCGCGACTGTCGCCATATCGGGGACACGTGCGGAAAAACTCGAAGCGTTGGCAAGTGAGTTGAAAGAGCGCGTTCATGTAACGCCATGCGATTTATCCGATCTTGATGCGGTGGACGTGCTTCCCAAACAAGCCATCGAAGCGATGGGCGGGCTTGATATTCTTGTCTCTAATGCTGGTGTCACCCGCGACATGCTGTTGATGATGATGAAGCCCGCCTTGTGGGACGACGTTATCAAGCTCAATCTCACCGCCTATTTTCGCCTCACAAAAGCATCGCTGCGGGCGATGACCAAGCAGCGCTATGGTCGTATCATTGGCGTCACATCGATTGTCGGGGTCATGGGCAATGCGGGCCAGGCTAATTACGCCGCGTCAAAAGCTGGCATGATCGCCATGTCGAAATCTCTCGCCCAGGAGATTGCAAGCCGCAATGTGACCGTTAATTGTATCGCGCCTGGCTTTATTGCAACGGCAATGACCGATGCGCTGAACGATCAGCAGCGCGAAGCAATTTTGGGGAAAATTCCCGCCGGAACCATGGGTGCAGCAGAAGATATCGCTACGGCGGTGGTCTACCTGGCCTCTGAGGAGGCTAAATATGTGACCGGCCAAACCCTGCACGTGAATGGCGGAATGGTCATGGTCTAATCCCGCTTGCGACGCCTCGGCATGTGGATTGGCCTATTCTTTGGGCCTGTAGTCCATTGGGCGTTGCAACATTCGGCAATATGCCGTAATCCGCCGGGAAATCAGCTTTTCTCGGAAATTAAGGCCCGCGCCGCAATAACCACCGAAACTTTATTCTAATCAAGGAGCCCTGAATGTCTGATATTGCAGAACGCGTTAAAAAAATTGTTGTCGAGCATCTCGATGTGGACCCGGCCAAAGTTGAGCCAAAGGCAAGCTTTATCGATGATCTCGGCGCAGACAGCCTCGATATCGTCGAATTGGTCATGGCTTTCGAAGAAGAATTTGACGTAGAGATTCCTGATGATGCAGCCGAGACTATTCAGTCTGTTGGCGATGCGATAAAATTCATCGAAGAACATAAAAAATAGTCGATTCTAAGGTATTGGCTGCGGGCGCTTTTCTCTCGTTCGTTGATGCGGCCCAGCCTGGTGCGTTGACGTCCAGCAGCGCGTGTTTGAATGCAATTTCAACCGTGTACGGAGGTCCATGATATGCGCCGTGTTGTTGTAACTGGGTTAGGCATTGTCTCACCGCTCGGCTTTGGTATTGATGCCGTATGGAAAAGGCTGTTAGCCGCCGAGTCTGGCGCCGGGCCCATCGAACAGTTCGACGCCTCCGATCTGCCATGCCGTATTGCCGCTTCCGTGCCGCGTGTGGATGGCCGGGGCGGGGGCGCAGCTGCTGGTGACGCTGCATTTAATATAGATGACTGGGTTGAGCCTCGTGAGCAGCGACGTATCGGCGATTTCATCTCTTATGGCCTTGCCGCCGCGCAAATGGCCTATGACGATTCACAGCTTGAAATAAAAACGAACGAAGAACGTGAACGCGCCGGCGTTATGACTGGCTCCGGTATTGGCGGACTTGCGGGCATTGAGCACGAAGTGCTGGTGCTCAATGAAAAGGGGCCGCGCAGGGTTTCTCCATTTTTCATCACTGGCAATTTGATCAACCTCGTATCGGGGCAAATTTCCATAAGGTTAGGCTTAAAAGGGCCAAACCATGCAGTGGTGACCGCATGCTCATCGGGCGCTCATGCGATCGGCGACGCGGCGAGGTTGATTGCTCTGGATGACGCCGATGTGATGCTGGCGGGTGGCGCGGAAGCAACGATCTGCCGGATCGGTATTGCCGGGTTTGCTTCCTGCAGGGCACTGACCACGCATTTCAATGATACGCCGGAAAAAGCTTCGCGTCCTTATGATAAAGATCGTGACGGCTTCTTGATGGGCGAGGGTTCCGGGTTTTTGGTGCTTGAAGAATATGAGCACGCAAAAGCACGCGGCGCCAACATCTATGGTGAGATTATTGGCTATGGTCTTTCCGGTGACGCTTATCACATCACATCGCCGGCAGAAGATGGTGATGGTGGTTTTCGCGCCATGAAGATGGCGTTGAAGCGTGCGGGTATTTCGCCTGACGACATTGACTATATCAATGCCCATGGAACATCGACGCCCAAGGGTGACGAAATCGAATTGCGCGCCGTTGAGCGTCTCTTCGGTGACGCGCCCAAGGATGGTCTGGTGATGTCTTCAACGAAATCGTCCATCGGGCATTTGCTTGGCGCCGCAGGCGCCGTGGAGGCGATTTTCTGCCTGTTGGCAATACGTGATAATATCGCACCGCCGACGCTCAATCTGGACAACCCATCTGTGGAAACGCCGATAAACCTCGCGCCAAATAAGGCCGTAAAGACCCCAATTAATGTAGCGCTTTCAAATTCCTTCGGTTTTGGGGGTACGAACGCCTCTCTGGTGATGCGTGCCGTTGACGGCTAGACTAGACGCATGGGGAGCTGGACGTGGCTGGAGGCGGCATTGGGTAAAGTGACAGAACGGGGCGCGATGATGCGTTATGAAAGCATCTCGCTAAGCAAGGTGACGGCGTCGTGAAATCTTTTATTTTATTTCTGGCGGGTCTTGCCCTGCTATCCATCCTGGCGTTGGGGTCTGGCGGTTATCTTGCTTATCGTGAGGCCACTAGCCCTGGTCCCTCGGAGAAAGCGACGATCGTATTGTTGGAGCCGGGCAGCGCAGTGTCGACCATCGCGGAAGAGCTTCATGATGCTGAAATTATTCGGTATCCTGAGCTTTTTACAGTGATGGTGCGCATCCTCGGCGAACAAAATGCCCTTAAGGCGGGGGAATATGAAATTCCACGCCGCGCCAGCGTTATGCAGATCATAGAAATTCTGATCGAGGGCAAAAGCATACTGCATTATCTAACTGCGCCGGAGGGACTAACGACTGCGCAGATTTTGAAATTGATCGAATCTGATGAAACGCTTTTGGGCGAGATCACAGTTACTCCTGGCGAGGGTGAATTGTTGCCCGAAACCTATGCGTTTACGCGGGGAGAAAACCGCGATGCTATTATTTCGCGCATGACAAAAGCACAAGATGCATTTCTTGAGAATCTTTGGCTGAGCCGTGCAAATGAGCTTCCCTTCTCAAAAAAGAAGGAAGCGATTATCCTTGCTTCTATTGTTGAAAAAGAGACCAGCGTTTCGGGTGAGCGCAGCCGTATCGCCGCTGTCTTCGTCAACCGTTTGAAACGTGGAATGCGTCTTGAATCCGATCCGACAATTATCTACGGATTGACGGGAGGGGAGCCGCTGGGTCGCGGCCTGCGGCAAAGTGAGTTGCGCCGTGAGACACCTTATAACACCTATATTATTCGTGGTTTACCACCGACACCGATTGGCAATCCGGGCAAGGCGGCGATTGAGGCTGTGCTACAGCCCGCAGAAACCGATGATTTGTTTTTCGTTGCCGATGGCACAGGAGGACATGCCTTCGCAGTGACCTTGCGCGACCATGAGGCCAATGTAGCCGCATGGCGGCGCATTGAACGTGAACGCCGGCGGGACGACTAATGAGCTCGACTATTTCATCAATGACGGGTTTTGCCCGTATTGAAGGCGCACATGATAATATTCGTTGGGTGTGGGAGCTGAAATGCGTCAATGGTCGTGGGCTCGAAATTCGTAATAGACTTCCCCAAGGCTTTGACAGTCTTGAGGCCGAATTACGTAAACTGGCGCGCGCAAAACTCAGCCGCGGCTCGATGAATGTCAGCTTGGTGATGCAGGCAGAAAGTAGTGAGCCACGCTATAGTCTTAACGTGCCAGCACTGGTTGCTGCAATTGATGCAATTGAGGTGATCGGTAAGCGGGTGGAATGTGACCCGCCGCGCCCTGAAGGCATTCTTGCTTTGCGCGGGGTGATGCAACCGATTGAGGAAAACAAAAGTGAGGCTGACCGGGAGCCATTGATCACTGCACTGCTCACCAGCTTCAAGCAAGGCGTGGACTTGTTAGATGTTGCGCGCGCCACAGAAGGGGAGGCCCTGGCGGCGATCCTTGGCGAACAGTTTGATGAGATTGAACGACTGACCCGCGATGCGGCTGCATCTGCTGCTGCGGCGCCAGAAGTGTTGCGCGCGAAAATTACTGCGCAGATTGAGGAACTGATGTCTGGGACGTCGCTCCCCGAGGAGCGCCTCGCCCAGGAGGTTGCGATACTAGCGCTAAAAGCGGATGTGCGCGAAGAACTTGATCGCCTTGTCTCTCATATTGAGGCAGGCCGGGCACTCTTGAAACCCAATGGCCCCGCCGGTCGCCAACTCGATTTCCTAACCCAGGAGTTTAATCGCGAGGCCAATACGCTATGCTCTAAAGCGTCCGATATGACGTTGAAACGCATTGGTCTTGAGCTAAAAAAAGTGATCGATCAGCTGCGTGAACAAGTGCAAAATATTGAATAGGAAACTTCCATGATCGGCGGCGATCTAAAAGTAGCCCGCAGAGGGTTGATGTTCATTCTCTCCAGCCCGTCAGGCGCAGGGAAAACGACGCTTGCTGATCGTCTCATGACCAAAGACGGAGAGATGACGCTCTCCATATCGGCCACCACGCGCTCACGGCGTCCTGGCGAAGTCCATGGGGAGGATTATTTCTTCGTATCCGAAGAAGAATTTATTCGTATGCGCGATGAGGGCGAGTTCCTCGAATGGGCGAATGTTTTCGGCAACTATTATGGGACGCCGCGAAGCCTCGTTGAAGAGACGCTCCGCCAGGGTAAAGACGCACTATTCGATATTGATTGGCAGGGTGCGCAGCAACTTGATGAAGTTGCAGGCGAAGATGTTGTTAAAGTTTTTATTCTACCCCCATCGCGTGAGGAATTAGAACGGCGGCTGCGTCAGCGGGCGCAAGACCCCGAGGATGTGGTGCAAAAACGCATGGCGAAAGCCGATGCGGAAATGTCCCATTGGGCTGAATATGACTATGTGATCGTCAATTATGAGCTTGGCGAATCCGAAGAATTATTGCGCTCTATATTATTTGCCGAGCGCTTGAAGCGTCGCCGTCAGATTGGCCTGGCGGCTATCGTCAAGGATATGATCGGCGAGAGTTGAGGGTGTAGTGTTCACCCACAACCCTAGTTATTTGAACAGCACTTTTTCGATTTCAAAGCTACGCGATCCACCAGGTGCAGTGACCTCTACGCTATCGCCTTTTGATTTTCCGATAAGCGCACGGGCGATTGGCGATGAGATCGAAATCTTTTTCTGTTTCACATCAGCCTCATGATCGCCGACGATCTGCCAGACTTTTTTTTCATCGGTGTCTTCATCAATCAGCGTTACGGTTGCGCCAAACTTTACGGAGTTGCCTTCGAGTTTTGCAACATCGATGACTTCGGCGCGGGTGAACTTGTGTTCAAGTTCAAGAATTTGGCCTTCGATCCAGCCCTGACGGTCTTTCGCAGTATGATATTCAGCATTCTCAGAAAGGTCGCCATGGGCGCGCGCCTCTGAGATCGCCTGGATAACGGCTGGGCGCTCGTCATTCTTGAGGCGCTTAAGTTCGGCTTCGAGTTTTTCGTAGCCATCAATCGTCATTGGGAACTTTTCCATGTTCCGGCCTTTCTATCTTATCTCCCCCCAGACGGTTCCAGAATCAGCCCTATCGGCCAAAATTGGAACGAAAAAATAGCGCGGCCGAGCGGGGGACGCCGCAGCCGTCGCTGTAATCTAGACATGCAAAATACGCACGGACGGCCTTGAATTCAAGACCGCCCAGCATAAATTTTTGCAATATATTTTATAAAGGCCAATAATTACAATCTGCTAGGTCTAGCGCTGAAGAATTCACCATATGTGAACGCGTTCTTCTTCTGGCAAATATAAGGCGTCATCTTCGGTGACGCCAAAGGCCTCATACCAGGCATCCAGGTTCCGAACGGGACCGTTGGCCCGATATTCCGGCGGGCTGTGGGGATCGGTCAGCAGGCGCCGATGGCGTCCCTTCAATGTAAAGCCAGGCGATGTCAGCGCCCAACATCCAAATAGAATCTGTAGACTATAGGTTTATAATAGGTGCTTGGTCGCAGCTTTGCGTCCGTTAGGCTTGAAAATATGCCTGCAGCGGTGTGACTTCGAGATCACCCGCACGCATGGCTTCGATGGCGCGAACAGCGGCGCGGGCGCCAGCTGCGGTGGTGATACAGGGGATTTTCTGGGCCAGTGCCGTGATTCTAATCGACCTTGAATCCTTGATCGATTGCGCGCCTTCGGTGGTGTTAAAGACGAGCTGCACTTCGCCATTTTTGAGGGCGTCAACTATATGCGGGCGCCCTTCGAGCACTTTATTGACCCGGGAAATTTTGAGATTTTGCGCTTGCAGGTAATCCGCTGTGCCGCCAGTGGCGGTGATGGAAAAGCCCATTGTTAGGAGACGTTTTGCGGCGTCTACGATCTCTGACTTATCTGCATTTTTCAGCGAGATGAAAACACAACCGGACATGGGAATGCTGGCTCCGGCGCCAATCAGACTTTTTGCGCGGGCTTTGTCGAAATTGACATCGATGCCCATGACCTCGCCAGTGGAGCGCATCTCCGGGCCGAGCACCGTATCGACACCGGGAAACCGCGAGAACGGGAAGACCACTTCCTTGACCGAGACATGGGAGAATTCTGGCCAGACCAGATTTAGGTCTTTAATTTTCTCTCCAGCCATCACCTTGGTGGCAATGTGCGCGATGGGAAGCCCTACCGATTTTGCAACAAAGGGTACGGTGCGTGAGGCGCGCGGATTGACTTCTAGAATATAGATAACATCGCCTTTGATCGCGTACTGAACATTCATCAGGCCAACGACACCAAGCTCCAGGGCGAGCTTTCTTGTTTGTTGCTTGAGTTCAGTAACGATCCCATCAGAGAGCGTGTAGGGTGGGAGCGAGCATGCGCTGTCGCCAGAATGGACGCCCGCTTCTTCGATATGCTCCATCACACCGGCGATAAAGACATCCTCTCCATCGCAAATAGCGTCTACATCGACCTCAATGGCATTTTGCAAATATTGATCGAGGAGTAGCGGTTTGTGCTCGTTTATTTCAATTTGTGCAGTGGCGAGATAGACGCGCAAGGCGGTCTCGTCATGGACAATTTCCATGGCGCGCCCGCCAAGCACATAAGATGGCCTGGTGACGAGAGGATAGCCCACTTGTTTCGCAATTTCAGGCGCTGCGTCGCGCGTAGAGGAGATGGCGTTTGTTGGTTGCAAAAGGCCTAGTTTGTCGATTAGCTTCTGGAAACGCTCACGATCTTCGGCAAGATCAATGGTGTTATAGGGCGTGCCGAGAATGGGGATGCCATGCTCTTCTAAGGTGCCTGCGAGCTTTAAAGGCGTCTGTCCGCCATATTGAACGATCACACCTAACAGCTCACCGCTTTCACGTTCCTTAGAGACGATTTCAAGCACGTCTTCTGCGGTAAGGGGTTCGAAATATAGCCTGTCCGATGTGTCGTAATCCGTGGAGACGGTTTCCGGGTTGCAGTTCACCATGATCGATTCAATGCCAAGATCAGCAAGAGCGAAGGCCGCGTGACAACAGCAATAGTCAAATTCGATGCCCTGGCCGATCCGGTTGGGGCCACCGCCAAGGATGATAACTTTTTTCCTCGCGGATGGTTTTGATTCACAAACGGGGGCGTCGCCAAAGGCGGGCTCATAGGTGGAATACATATAAGGTGTTTTTGCAGCGAATTCGGCTGCACACGTATCGATGCGTTTATATACAGGTATGACGTCACGCTCGCGTCTGAAGTTACGAACTTCCTCTTCTGTTCCGCCGCAAAGTTGCGCCAGTCGCGCATCAGAAAAGCCCATGGCTTTTAGTGTGCGCAGGCGCTCCGGGTCGTTTGGCAGGCCATCGCGCTCTACGGATTTTTCTGCGGTGATGATTTCTTCAAGCTGCTCCAGGAACCAGGGATCATATTGAGTAATCGACCGGACTTGTTCCGTAGGCAGACCATGACGCAGCGCTTGCGCAGTGACCCGCAAGCGATCTGGTGTCGGAGCGGCGAGGGCGGCGCGAAAGGCGTTTGCGTCATCATCCAGACCAAGGCCGGGAATTTTGATAGGGTCGAGGCCTTCGATGCCAGTTTCCAGCGAGCGCAAGGCTTTTTGCATGGATTCCGCAAAGGATCTGCCGATGGCCATGGCCTCGCCCACAGATTTCATTGCCGTCGATAATGTGTGTTCTGCACCGGGGAATTTCTCGAATGCAAAGCGCGGAATTTTTGTGACCACATAGTCGATTGTCGGTTCGAACGCAGCGGGTGTCGCCCCCGTTATATCATTATCCAACTCGTCGAGCGTGTATCCGATAGCGAGCTTGGCGGCGATACGCGCAATTGGGAAGCCGGTGGCTTTGGATGCCAGCGCGGAGGAGCGCGAAACGCGCGGGTTCATCTCGATGACAATGAGGCGGCCATCTTCAGGGTTCACAGCGAACTGAACATTCGATCCGCCGGTCTCAACGCCGATCTCGCGCATCACTGCGATTGAGGCGTTGCGCATCATCTGGAATTCTTTGTCGGTGAGGGTAAGGGCCGGGGCGACGGTAATCGAGTCGCCGGTATGAACGCCCATAGGGTCGATGTTTTCAATGGAGCAAACGATGATACAATTGTCCGCGGTGTCGCGAACAACTTCCATCTCAAACTCTTTCCACCCCAATAGGCTCTCATCGATCAGGACTTGTCCGACTGGTGAGGCGTCAATGCCGGAGCGAACAAACTGCTCATATTCCTCACGGTTATAGGCGATGCCGCCGCCCATGCCGCCAAGGGTAAAGGCCGGGCGAATGATTGCTGGCAATCCTATATCTTCAATGAAGGCGATAGCACTGGCGACGCCGCTCGCACGGTCATACCCGATGATCTTGCCATCATCATCTTTGATTGCTGGCGATGATGCGATGGCGGAGCGCGGGTTTTCAAGACCGATTTTATCCATGGCGACGCGGAACTTCTCCCGGTCTTCGGCTTTCTCGATGACGTCGGCCCGTGCGCCGATCATTTCCACATTATACTTTTTAAGAATTCCGGCATGCTCGAGATCTAGCGCACAGTTGAGTGCTGTCTGACCACCCATCGTAGGGAGCAACGCGTCGGGGCGTTCGCGCGCGATGACCTTCTCGACAAATTCAGGCGTGATCGGTTCAATATAGGTGGCGTCAGCGAGGCCAGGATCTGTCATGATCGTCGCCGGGTTGGAATTCACCAGGATGACCCGATAGCCTTCTTCTTTCAGGGCTTTAACAGCCTGAACGCCGGAATAATCAAATTCACAAGCCTGGCCGATAACAATGGGGCCAGCTCCAATGATTAAAATCGAAGATATGTCAGTCCGTTTGGGCATGTTTACTCGCGCAGGGCCGCACTAAAAGGCAAACAGGAAAATTGCCCGGCGCAGCTTGGAAGAATCGATTGTCGGTTAAAGCGGTGTCTTAGGTGATGATTGCGCCAAGGGGAAGGTCTCTTTTGCCTCAGCGTAAATAGCGCTTGACGTAATACCAAAAGGTTTTATATAAAGAGAAACCAAAAGGTATTACATTGTGATCTCTACAGACCCAGCACAGCCAGTTTTTCGCGCACTCGCCGACCCAACCCGGCGCGCCATTGTCTCCATGCTGGCGGGCGGAGCACGGCCCATCGCAGAGATCGCATCAGAATTTGAGATCACACGGCCCGCTGTCGCCAAGCACCTCACTATCTTGCGGGAAGGTGGACTGATCACGGTGGAAACCCGGGGCCGCGAACGTATCAACAAGCTCAATCCGAAGGGGCTGAAAGACGCCGCCGACTGGATTAATCACTTCGACCGCTTCTGGGATGAGCGGCTCGCTAAGCTCAAACAACTCGTAGAGGAAAAATAATGTCTGAAATGAACATCGTCAAAACGATCTTTCTGAAAGCCCCACCAGAGCATGTGTGGAAGTTTCTGACTGAAGCTGATCGGCTCGCCGAATGGTTTCATCGCGGCGGCGCTGATCTGGTGGAGGGCGGCGACTATACGCTATTGACCAACAGCTATGGCAAGGAAGGTGAGAAGCTTCTCTATGGAAAAGTGCTTGAGGCGAATAAGCCGGAACGCCTTGTTCATACATTTACGCATGAATGGTTGAAAGGCGTTGAAACCACTTGCACCTGGACGCTTGAAGGCGTTGGCGGCGGCACAGTTCTAACGCTTGTCCATGAAGGTTGGGATAAAGTCGATGAAGATGGGTTTGGCATGGCCGCAGATCACGACAAAGGTTGGGACGAACATTTTGCGCGATTGCGTAGTGTGACGAGCTAACATCATTTGGTTGATGAGTAAAAACACCTCCGTTATCCTGAACTTGATTCAGGGTGATGGAGGTGTTTTTGTTATTGCCAGCGTTTTGAGAGCTTTTGATCTACCGTATTCTCTGCAACCTTCTCCGTACCCTGATAGCCGGTGACTTTGTCCGCGACGAACGGGTTGTTCTGACGCTCCTTGCCAAAGGTGGAAACGGGCCCATGCCCGGAGACAAATTGCATGTCGCCGAGCGGCCATAATTTCTGCGTGATGGAATTGATCAAGGTCTGTTGATCGCCGCGCGGGAAATCAGTGCGCCCTACGGAACCTGCGAACAACACGTCGCCCACAAAGGCGATATTGGCGCCCTCATGATAGATCACTACATGGCCGGGTGTGTGTCCTGGCGTGTAAGCCACGTTGAAAATAATACCGTCGAGATCAAGCGTGTCGCCGTCTTCCAGCCATTTGTCCGGGGCGCAATTCTCACCCATGCCGGGATGGCCATATTGCGCCCATTGATCGGCAATGGCTTCAAGCCAGAATTTATCTTCCCTTTGCGGACCAATAATCGGCGCTCCTGTGGCGCGCTTCAGGCCTTCTGCGCCGCCTGCGTGATCAAGATGGCCATGGGTGAGCCATATTTGTTCGATCTTGGCGTCAAATTCTTTGGCTGCCTGGAGAATCTTTTCCGGCTCGCCGCCAGGATCGATCACGGCGGCCTTGCCGGATGGCGCCCGGATGATCGTGCAGTTCTGTTGTAGCGGCGTCACCGGAACGACACGAACTTGAAATGGCGGCTGTGTGGCTGTGTTGGTCATCTAAGTTGGCTACAGGCATGGGCTTGCGGCGTCAATTGTGGAACGCCGCTAACGCCGCTGCGATGGGCGGGTGCTGGTGGGCGCGGCGCTCCAGCCATGCCATGCCTATGCGGATTTCCGCCGCTTGTTCGCTTGCATATTGCGCGAGCAGTTGCTTCCTGAAGTCCGGCGTAAATTGATGCTCTGGCGCTTTTGAATATTGCGACATCAGCGGACCGGCAAGGGCGGTCTGTATGGCGGCGTCGTTGGGGGCAGCACCAAAATGCGCGACCATCGTCGTGAGCATTGGCGCTGGCGCCTTGAGGAAATCATCGAAATCAACGGTCAAGATGCGCTTGCTTTCATCGGCCGATATCGCTTGCGCCACTGTCGCATTCTCGCAAGCCCAGCAAAGCGCAGCGGCCTGGCCCAAAGATAGATCAGCAAGGTCATCGATGCGATCATTACAAAGCTGCCGCAGTCGGCGCATGCGCAATTCAACCGATCCATAAATATCAAGCGCTGCATTCTCGCCACCAAGCATTGCCGTCAGATAAGTTTGCGCCGGCATGGTGACGAACAGGACTTTTTGAACGCCTGCAGCGAGACACGGCATGATTAAATTATTGCATATGCTGGTGGCTTTAATTGCGCTCTTTGGGTTCTTCGCACAGGTGCGTAAGAAAAGCCTAAGGCGCGATTCCAGATCATCACGAGGCCACACCGATAGGCCATCAGCAAGATTAGCCTCCATCATGGCGAATGTCCGTAAAGGGAGCGGTTCACGAAGGCCGCGCGGTCCACCCGCCGCTTCAATCAGTTTCGAGATCAGCGTTGATCCGCAATGGCCAATATGAAAGATCATCATCGGTGCGGCATCGGGGAGTATTACCTCTAATGTCGCTACATCTTGCCAGGCAACCAAAGCGCCCTGGCTTTGCGGGGTAAGGGCGCGCTGGTCGAGAAATGCAGCGGCCCGAATTTCTTCAGCGGTAAAAGCCACAAGCGCGGCGCGATCTTGCGCTGCATCGATCTGATGGATCAAAATATTGGGGTCGGTTGAAAAACGCGCAAGGAGATCATTGGACATGCTCTGACCTTTAGCCGTAAACGACGCCAAGCGTCACTATTGAATCGCCATAAAAATAGAGCATTGTATCGAGGCATGTTGCTGTATGGCGGCGCATTGGTAATAGGACAATTACAGCTCGTGGCACAACTATGACGATAACACTCACCAATCGCGATGCCCGCTGGTTATGGCTTGAACGCCAGGGGTTGGCCGATACGCCGACGGGTCCTGCAGATCATGAGGCGGTGGCAGCAATCATCGAACGCTTGGGATTTATACAGCTCGATACCATTCGTATTGTCGCGCGCGCCCATGATCATATTCTCTGGGCGCGTCGCCAAAACTACCGAGAGGCAATGCTGGATGATCTGATGAAGCGCCGCATGGTGTTCGAACATTTCACCCATGATGCATCGGTGATCCCGACAGTGTTCTATCCCAATTGGCGCCGGCAATTTGAACGTATGAAGGCCAGTGTAGAGACAAGCGGGTGGTACGATATGATGCCATCGAAAAAGGACTGCGAGAAAATCCTAAAGCGCATCGCTGATGAGGGCGCATTATCGACGCGGGATTTTGAGGCGCAAAAGAGCAAAAGCAAACATGCCTGGGCGCGCCCACCCCATAAATTTGCGCTCGATTATTTCTGGTATGCGGGCGTTCTTGCGACCTGCCACCGCAGAAATTTTATCAAACATTATGATCTGGCCGAACGGGTCATCCCTGCAAAGCAGCACAAGAAAAAGATAAGCGACACAAGGCAAGTGGATTGGCTGTGTACGAACGCGCTGGAGCGCCTCGGATTTGCCAGCGAAGGCGACATCCAGCGGTTCTGGGATGCGGTGGATTTGGGAGAGGTGAAAGCCTGGACCAAAAAGCGTCGGAAAAATATTGTCGATGTGGAGGTGAAATGCGCTGATGGCGCCATCTATAAGGCGTCAGCATTTGAAGATATTGAAGATCGTCTTCAGCAGCTAAAAGCCCCGACAAGCCGGTTGCGCATCCTAAATCCCTTCGACCCGGTGATTCGTGACCGCAATCGCCTTAAACGACTTTTCGGTTTCGACTATCGCGTTGAGATGTTCACACCCGCCGCCAAGCGTCAGTATGGGTATTATGTATACCCGATGCTTGAAGGGGATCGGTTTGTTGGCCGGATTGAAGCCAAAGCCAACCGTAAGGCCGGGAAGATCACTGTCGAAAATATCTGGTGGGAGCCGGGCGTTCAGATCACAGACGCGCGGTTGCGAAAACTTGACGCCGAGCTTGAACGTATGCGCCGGTTTATTGGGGTGAGAGAAGTGGTGTGGCGGTGAGTTTGTTTCCCCCACCCAAAATTGCGATGCAATTTTGACCTCCCCTCAAGGGGGAGGTGGAAACTATGCTTACTTATTGTATGCTCCGTGTATGGCAAATGAGTTCGCGCGATCGCTACGAAAGAATCAGACAGATGCTGAGCGAAGGCTTTGGTCGGCTATGCGGGGCGGTCAAATATGCAATCACAGATTTCGTCGACAGCATCCCATGGGGCCATATATCGTTGATTTCATCTGTCTGGAAAAGAAGTTGATCGTCGAACTTGACGGCTCACAACACGCCGACGGGGAGCAAAAGCAATATGATGAGAGACGAGATCTATGGCTAGAGGCGCGTGGATATAAAGTGATACGATTTCGGAACGCTGATATTTTCACTAATCTTGACGGTGCCCTATCTGAAATCAGCGAACATTTGCGATTTTCCACTGCCGCACTACCTCCCCCTTGAGGGGAGGTCGAAATCTATGATTTCGGGTGGGGGGTTTTAAGCGTTTATGCCGCCTTCAACCCCTCCACAAACCGTCTGAAAATATAAAAACTATCTTCCGGGCCGGGGGAGGCTTCTGGGAGGCTTCTGGGTGGTGTTGAACTGAAATTGCCGGAGCGTTTTTGAGGGCAATGCCGGAGTTGGAGCCGTCAAACAGCGAGACATGAGTCTCTTCCACATTGTCGGGGAGGGTCGCGCTATCCACGGTGAAGCCGTGATTCATCGAGACGATTTCAACTTTGCCGGTCGAGATATCTTTTACCGGATGATTGGCGCCGTGATGGCCTTGCGCCATTTTGACGGTTGTCGCGCCAGCGGCGAGCGCCAGCATCTGGTGGCCAAGGCAGATCGCCAGGATAGGGGTTTTGTTATTAATCAGCTCACGGATGACGGGCACGGCGTATTCGCCAGTCGCTGCCGGGTCGCCGGGACCGTTTGATAGAACCACACCATCTGGGTTCAATTCCATGATGTCGTCAAAGCGTGTCTTGGCGGGCACGACAG
>JAADIH010000215.1 GCA_013151435.1 Alphaproteobacteria bacterium | reverse complement strand
GCGCAAAGAAGCGCCCGTTCTATTCGATCGTTGTGGCTGACAGCCGCATGCCGCGCGATGGACGCTTCATTGAAAAGGTTGGGACTTATAATCCGCTTTTGAAAAAAGATGATCCAAACCGTGCTCAGTACAAAGAAGAACGCATCAAACATTGGTTGTCTGTTGGCGCTCTCCCGACGGATCGAGTGGCGCGTTTTCTTGCCGCCAATGGTCTGGTGGAATGGAAAGCCGGCAATAATCCGAATAAAGCAAAACCTGGTGAAAAAGCCCAGGAACGTGAGCAGGAAAAGAAAGATAAAATCGAAGCTGCAAAAGCCGCTGCGGCCGCAGCGGCTGCAGCGCCAAAGGAAGAGCCTGCCCCTGAGGAAGCCGCAGCTGAATAGTCAGCCTGCTGCTGAAATCTGGCTTGCACCATGAATAAGCCACACGCCAAGAACCAGCGCGTTTCCAACAGTTTGGGAATGCGCATGCTCTGGCGTGTTGGCGGCGCAATTGCCCTTGGGCTCGGTATTCTCGGCATTCCATTGCCGCTCCTGCCGACGACGCCGTTTTTGCTGCTCGCCGCCTTTTGTTTTGCGCGCAGCTCACCGCCTCTTCATCGCTGGCTGATCTCTCATCGGCATTTCGGGCCGCCAATCATCCGCTGGCGAGACTGCGGGGCAATCTCCCGAAAGGCGAAAATACTGGCGGCGCTGGCTATGGCGGCGGGGTTTATGGGGGCTCTGGCCTTTGGCGCCCCACTTTTCGCGTTAATCGCGCAAGTCGTCGTGTTGACCTTTGTGGGGGCTTTTATCTTCACCAGGCCAGAAGAATAGCACCTTTGGGCGGCGGATATTCAGCGCCCTTGCCCCGGAGGGTCGCCCCCGCTTATTCTCCCGCGAACCAAATTTAACACAGCGCCGGAAAGGCGCGTAATTTGAGTATGGAAAACTTTTACGCTGGCGTCGATAATTTGAGCGGCTTCATCTGGGGCGGCACATGGAACGGCGAAGTCGTATTGCCACTGGCCCCCATGGTGGTCGTGCTGTTGGGAACGGGTCTGTTTTTTATGATCCGTCTCAAGGGTCTGCCTATCCGGCGGTTGATTCCAGCCTTCGTGACGCTGTTCACCGGCAGCCGAAAAGCCAGCACTGACCCTGATGCGAAAGGTGAAATCACCCCATGGAACGCGCTTTCAACAGCGCTCTCAGGGCAGGTGGGGACGGGTAATCTCGCAGGGGTCGCCACTGCGATCACGCTCGGCGGGCCGGGCGCTATTTTCTGGATGTGGATCACGGCGATCTTCGGCATGGCGGCGGCTTTTGCAGAATCAAGCTTGGCGGTGAAATATCGCGAACAACATCCAGACGGCCATATCCATGGTGGACCAATGTTCTACATCAAAAATGGCCTTGGCAAAAAATGGACATGGCTTGCGGTTTTCTTTGCTGTCGGCACCGTGTTTTCGGCCATCGTCACTGGCAATATGACCCAGGCGAATTCCATCGCAGTAGCGGTGGAAGCGGCGACGGCTGATATGGCGACCCCGATTGCCCCATGGATTTCAGGTGTCGTTATCGCTGTCCTCGCCTTCATTGTTATCATTGGCGGGATTAAGTCGATTGGCTCTGTGGCCGGTAAAGTCGTTCCCGCAATGGCGCTTGGCTATATTATAGTGGCGATCGTTTTGCTGATTATGAATGCCGAGCATGTGCCAGCAGCCTTCATGCAAATTTTTACTTATGCGTTTGGTCTTGAACAGGCCGGCGGCGGGGTCGCCGGTTATGCGGTGCTGCAAGCTGTTCGGTTTGGCGTTGCGCGCGGCCTCTTTTCCAACGAGGCGGGTCAGGGCTCTACGGCGATTGCTCATGCGGCGGCGAAAACCGATGACCCGGTGAAGCAAGGCGAGATCGCCATGCTTGGTTCATTTATCGATACGATTGTGATTTGCACGATGACGGCGCTGGTCATTTTGTCAGTGCAAGGTCAGTTCCCAGGGGCTGACGGAGGTACGGTGGAATATGCTTGGCAATCCACCTTGCAAGGAGCGCAAGTGACAACGGCTGTCTTCAGCCAGGGCATGCCCATGGGTGGTATTTTCATTGCCATTGCGCTGGGGTTATTTGCCTTCACCACCATCCTCGGATGGTCCTATTACATGGAGCAGGCAATCACCTATCTGGTTGGTGATTGGGCGGCAAAGCCCATGCGTTTCGTCTGGGTTGTGATGGTGTTCATCGGCGCGCTGCAACCTATTGATTTTATCTGGAAGTTTGGCGATCTCGCCAATGCGTCTATGGCGTTCCCGAACCTCATCGCGATATTGCTGCTGAGCCCAGTGGTGGTCGCCATGGCGCGGGAAAAAGGGCGGCTTTAGAGCGTTTCCGAGCGAAGTGGCTGCCGGTTCGCGCTTAAGGAAATGCGCCAAATAAACAGGAGCGGCCCCATGGCTCAACTAAACCGGGGCCGCTCTAGTAGCCTGAAACACACTACCGGTCGCAAAACCGGCAAAATTGAACAGCGCGCTGTTTGCTTCACGCTTGCAGCACGCTATCATTTTGCAAGCAGCGGGTGAGTGTATTCGATGAAGCGTATTCTAGCGATTTTAACGATTGTGGCGACTGTCGGCGGCAATGCCTCGGCTCAGGATGGAGTGCGTGAAGATGGGCTCTATTATAGGGTTGGCATCGGCGCGACGACGGTGAGTGACTGGGCGCAAGATCTAACATTCAATCCCAGCTTGGGCGGCGTGCTTCCCTGTACTGGCAGCTGTCCAGTCACGCCCATCTCTCTCCCCGACGGTAATCTGGTGACGAACGGGGAAGGATTTGTAGCGGGCGCCGCCATTGGATTTGATTATGCCGATGGCATTCGCACCGAACTGGAATACCGTTATGCGTCCTCCAACATTGAAGGTGTGACCCAGACAGTCCCTGCGGGCGCCTTATCGGTTTTAGCGCTTCCACCAGTTGGTGATCGTGCCGGGGCGCATTTTATTATGGCGAATTTCTTTTTTGACATTTATAATGATAGTCCGATCACACCCTTTATCGGCGCTGGTGTCGGCGGCGCTCTGGTGACAAACCAGTATGGCGATCAGCGATTGCCTATCAGGGTCGTGCGGGTCTTTCTTTCGCTGTGGGTGGTGGGTTTTCTGCAGATCTTGAATATATCTATACGCGCACGAATAAACTTGTCTTTGGGCCGAGGCTGGATACGCTTGCTGCAACTGCACCCATTTTGCCAAATGTCAGCGGCGATTATTATGAATCATCCTCCGTGATGATCTCCATGCGCAAACCGTTTTAACCGATGTCTATTGAGCTCTATCTAGCCTTCGTCGCCGCGTCCGCGTTGTTGATCCTGACGCCGGGTCCAATGGTGGCGTATACTGTCGGCACAACACTGTCGCGTGGTCTTCGCCATGGGCTTGTGGCTGTTGCGGGTTCTATGTTGGCTTCGGCCATTCAGCTTGGCGTGGTTGCTGTAGGGCTAGCAGCGCTTCTAAGCTCTGCGGGTGAGGCATTTTTCTGGCTGAAATGGATTGGCGTTGCATATCTGACCTATCTTGGGATTCGCGCATTGCGCCAGCCAGCAGATGATCTTGATCCAGAGGTCAGCGCGTCCACAGTTTCTGAACGACGGACATTTATTGAGGCCTTC
>JAADIH010000300.1 GCA_013151435.1 Alphaproteobacteria bacterium | reverse complement strand
TTTATTCAACGGATAATCTTGGCCATTTTGGGCTGAACCTTACGCGTTATGCGCATTTCACTTCTCCCATCCGGCGCTATGCGGATCTCACGGTACATCGAGCGCTGGTCAAAGCGTTCAAGCTTGGTGAGAGCGGCCAAAGCGCCAAAGAAGCGGTTATCCTGCAAGATATTGCGGAACAGATTTCCGATCTGGAACGACGTGCAATCGCCGCAGAACGCGAAGCCAATGACCGGTACCTTGCGGGCTTCCTTGAAGAACGCGTTGGCGCAGAGTTTGACGCCCGCATACGCGGGGTCACGAAGTTTGGGCTTTTCATCATGCTGGACGATACCGGCGCAGATGGGTTTATTCCCATGCGCAGTCTAGGTTTTGAACGGTTCCGCTTCGAGGAGCAAAACCATGCTGTCGTCGGTGAGACCACCGGCGGCATATATCGCCTTGGTCAACAGGTCCGTGTGCGTCTTGCCGAAGCGACCCCCCTCACCGGCAGTCTGCGGTTTGAAATGCTTAGCGATACCCTGACCGGAACCCGCAAAAATCGCAGCGGACCAAAAGGCAAAAGAACCAGTCGGCCTAAAGCTAAAAATAAATCCAAGACAAAAAAAGCAAGCATCCCAGGCAAGACCGACAGGAAGCGCACCAAACCGAAAAAGCGCGCCGCCGCCCAAAAACAAATCGGCAAACCAAAGCCTAAAAAGCACGGCAAGGCGAATGCTAAACCGCGCAGTCAGTAAATTTATTTCGTGTGCTTCACCGGTACTGCATCCTCATAGCCCCAGACGCGTAACGCAAAGGCGTAGAGATGCGCGCGCTCTTCCAGGCGCTCGAACCGTGCAGCCGATCCGCCATGGCCGGCGCCCATATTCATACGCAACACAAACGGTCCCCCTTTGGCATCATCACGCAGCCGGGCAATCCATTTTGTCGGTTCCCAATAGGTGACGCGGTAATCGGAGAGACCGCCCGTCGCCATGATCGGCGGGTAATTGGTGTCTTTGATATTTTCATAGGGCGAATATTCCGCGATCCAGCCATATTCTTCGACGCTGGTGATCGGATTTCCCCACTCCTCCCATTCGGGCGGCGTCAGAGGAAGATCCGCATCTGAAATCGTGTTAATAACATCCACAAATGGTACAATGGTACAGCGGCAATCACACCACCAAAAAGATCAGGGCGCAGATTAACCGTCGCGCCCACCAAAAGCCCGCCAGCACTGCCGCCATAGGCAACAATTTTCTTATTTCCCGTATAGCCTTTGGCAATCAACGCATCACCGGCCGCAGCAAAATCGGTGAATGTATTCATTTTTTTGTCGAGCTTACCGTCGAGATACCATTGCCGACCATTGTCGGCGCCGCCGCGAACATGCGCTATCGCATAGACAGCGCCACGATCGACGAGTGGTAGAATATTGGGTGAAAAACTCGCTGGCATGGCATAGCCGTATGAGCCGTAGCCATAGAGCAATGCCGGCGCCGAGCCATCCATGGGTGTTGATTTCAAGCGCAGGATGGTCACCGGAATTTGCGCGCCGCCCGCACTGGGCGCCATGATGCGCTCGACGCAATAAAGTGAAGCGTCATGACCGCTCGGAATTTCTTTGGTTTTCAAAAGGGTTCGACTTTTACCGCCCATGTCATAATCATAGGTTTGATCTGGGGTAGAAGGTGACGAATAAATGAAACGCATCATATTGGTGTCGAATTCATAACCCCCGCGAATGCTGAGACTAAAGGCAGCCTCATCAAAAGAGATGTTATGACTCGCGCCGCCATAGGTTGAAATCACAATACGCGGCAGCGCTTCACTGCGTTCCAACCGTACTATGAAATCCTTATAGGGAATAAAACTAACAATCTGCGTTCCCGCCTGATGCGGCGCCCAGTCTGACCAATTCTCTCGTTGTGGCGCATTGACGGGCGCTATAACTATTTTGAAATCGACGGCGGCATCCACATTTGTCATAATATAAAAATTATCACCACAATGTTCCGGATAATATTCAACGCCGTTATCTCGCAGCGCGATCAGCACTGGCGCCGCTTCCGGCGCGTCAGCCCTCAGAAAACGGGACTCGCTGGTGATCTGACTGCCCGAGGAGATGAAGATGTAGTCTCCGCTCTGGCTTTTAGAAACGCTAAGGAAAAACGCATTATCCGGTTCTTCATATATCGTCCGATCCGTCGCCGGATCCGTTCCAAGTTGATGCAGCTTTACGCGTTTTGGGCGTTGATTATCGTCGCGCTCTATATAGAAAAACGCTTTGCTGTCGGCGGCCCAAACTGCGCCGCTTGCATCGGCGCTCTCAATCGTTTCATCATGTTCGGCGCCGGTCTCTATGTTGCGAATACGGATCGAGAAATATTCCGATCCCAGGCGGTCAACAGCATAGGCGATGAGGGCTTGGTCCGGGCTGTGGGAAATGGCGCCGATATCGAAGAATTCTGAATCCCCTCGCTCTTTGTCGCCCTCAAACAGAATTTGTTCTTCGCCGCCAATCGCTGGTGCGCGGATAAATGTCGGATACTCACCGCCTTCCACATATCGTGACCAGTATGTCCAATCGCCATCCCTAGAGGGGACCGAGCTATCATCTTCTTTGATACGTCCACGCATCTCGTCAAAAAGATTTTTTCGAAGATCAGAGAGGTCATCCGTAACCGCCTTGTAATAGGCAGTCTCTGCATCCAGCGTGAGTTTGATATCATCATCTAGCTTTGACGAGTCGCGCAAAACTTCCTGCCAGTTTTCATCTCTGAGCCAAGCATAATTATCGACGCGGGTGATGCCATGCTGGGTGATTTCTACAGGACGCTTTTCGACATTGGGCGCCTTGATGTCTCGTGCGTAAGCGAAGGGATCACTCTTTGTCATCGGGGTCTTTTCCTGGTTGTCTTAAAGTCGTATGAGGCGTTCTCAGAATTGCCCGTTTTCGGTACTATTCGCAATATCTGGCGAACAGGATCTGGTTAATTTTTGCAGTGATCATAACGTTTTGGTGAGAGTAGCAATTGAGGGTGGTATTCTCCTCCGTCACAAGCCAATTAAGCTTAAGTGATACTGGAGTGCTGAATGAACATACTGAAAATAGTCGCCATGACAGCTTCACTTGGCGTCAGTACCGCTGCCTCAGCGCAGACAACATCAGATAGCGATACGGCATACACCCAAACTGCAGTTTTTGCTGGCGGATGCTTCTGGTGCGTGGAATCAGATTTTGAGAAGCTCGACGGTGTCGGTGATGTCGTTTCCGGATATACCGGCGGCGCTCTACAAAATCCGACTTACGAAAATCACCACGGCCATATTGAGGCGGCGCGCATTCCGTTCGATCCATCAATCATCAGCTATCGCACGCTCGTGGATTATTTTTTCCGCCATGTGGACCCGCTAGATGATGGCGGTCAGTTCTGTGATCGCGG
>JAADIH010000163.1 GCA_013151435.1 Alphaproteobacteria bacterium | reverse complement strand
GGTCTATAAAGACTGACGGCCCAGGAGGTAGCGCCGAGCCTCAGGTCGCCCGACGCCATCGCACCTTGGAGCAAAGTAGTCGATATAAATCAGTATGTTAGCATGCAAATCTCGGTGAATACCGGCGGCATCAGAATTCGACTTATGGGCGGAAATTAATCGAGATTTCCCGCCATGCTTTGCCCGATATGTGCTATTAACCATTCGTGTATTCGAATGGAGGGGTCCTCATGGGAAGCAAGTCATTATCGAAGCTTGTGCTTACCGCCGCAGTCAGTTCCGCTGTTATGACGGCTGGCCTGATGGTAACGGGAATGTCGGCTTTCGCAGCCGGAAGATGCGGGGGCGTCTATGCCGTAGATTCGGCAACGACCCTGACCCGTGTGGCGCAACGTTGCCATGTCAGTCTCTCCGCACTTTATGAGGCCAATCCGGGCGTTGATCCGAGTAATGTCCGCCCTGGCGCGCGCCTTGCAATTCCGAGCGAAATTAACCGCTATTCGGTTGGCGCAACATATTCTGCGCCCGATAGCAGCACCCCCGATAACACAGGTGACGCGTCGACAACGACTGACACTTATTCGAGGTCGGTTCGCTACGACCCGCCCATGCAAAGTTCAGATTACGATCTAATGGATAGCGATCGATACTCTCATCGTACAGGCGTGCGTGACATACGCGGTGAGGGACAAGCACCTTCATGGATGCGTACTGAAGTGTCGAACGATGGAAACGATGGCGGTATGTCAGGCGGCGGTGGACGGTATCTGATCAATGACCGGCTCAGCTACCAAAAACAATCTGCCCTGCGCATCCACAATGCCGCTGTTCCCGCATTGCAACCGGCGCTGATGAATATGCCTGCTACGCCCGCTTTAAAAACCAGTTTGATCAAGTGCACAGATTTACGCACGACCGATGGAAGAAAGATCCACCAGGTGCGCAAGATAATTACGACGCCTGAGGACACTTATGTTGAGGTCGTCATGTCTTCTGATGCAAGCGGCGCCGACTGCACCTTGATGTCGAGATCGACTAGTGAAGAGAGCGCTGAGGGCGTGCTGCCGGCTCGATTTACCAGCCCAACCAAACTATCGCCACCCGATTATCGTTTACCGGATTACAGCCGCATCGGCGTGACGCCGCGCATGATCAAGGTCAACGAGACATTCTCCCTCAAAGGCGAAATCGCTGATTCCTATGGGGACTGCTTGCTTTTGAGGACAAAAGATAATCGCTTATGGCGCTTGTCGAGCCCTAACCCATCATTGGAATTGATCGGTAAGACCGTGACGGTATGGGGTAAGTCTGTCACCGGCGGCGTCTGCGGTGGCGGTGCAACGATGGTTGTCAGCCATGCGATCTATGCAGAGCCCTGGATCGAAAACTGATCGCCTGTCTCCATATACATAGTTCGTTTATCAGATTTCACGAGCTATCCGCACAGGCAAGCTTGAATATCCGTGCACGAAATTTGACATTGGGCGTCTGGCTCATGCATAATTTCAACCCGATCTATGTATTTTAAAAGCTCGGTCAAAAATATTTTTAATTGCAGCTCTGCTAAACCACGCCCCATACAGCGGTGAATGCCAAAGCCAAACGCGAGGTGGCGACGCGCATTCTCTCGTTCGATGTCAAAGACATCCGCATTTTTAAATATTGTTTCGTCACGATTGCCGGACACATACCACATAACGACCTTATCACCCTTGCGGATCTTTTTACCACGCAATTCAAAGTCTTCGAGCGCGGTGCGGCGCATATGCGCGATTGGTGTTTGCCAACGGATAATTTCCGATACGGCATTATCCAGAAGCGCCGGGTTTTTCTTTAATTTTTCAAGCTCTTCAGGGAATTTCTGAAACGCAACGAGACTGCCTGTCATTGAGTTGCGCGTCGTATCATTACCGCCAACGATCAACACCAAGACATTGCCCAGAAAATTCATTGGGTTCATTTTTGCCGTCGCAGGATTCTGCGAAAGCATTGAGACGAGATCAAACCCATCAGTTTTTTGCTTTCGCTCACGCCATAATTTAGTGAAATAGAACAAGCACTCCTTGAATTCTTTAATGCGCTGTTCCTGGCTAATTATTATTCCCTGGCCAGGTTCCGTGGTCGCGATATTCGACCAGCGTGTCAGCATATGACGATCTTCAAAGGGAAAATCGAGCAGTGTTGCAAGCATCTGTGTGGTGAGCTCGACGGAAATCATTTCCACCCAATCGAAGGTCTGGTCGATCGGTAAGTTGTTAAAAACCCTTGCTGTTCTCTCCCTTATGATTGTTTCGAAATGGGCGAGATTCGGTCGCGCAACAATTCCGGAAACGGCGGCGCGTTGTTCTTGATGGCGGGGCGGATCCATCGTGATAATGCCTTCAAGAACATAGTTTCCAAAGGTCATGGTTAAATCATCGTGGATAATGACCCCGCCATGTTTGCTGGCCGATGAGAACACCCGGTGATTGGCTTCTATCGCCAGAATATCTTCGTAGGACGTGATCGACCAATAGGGCCCATAGGCGCTGTCAGCACAATAATGTACGGGATCATCGCGGCGCAATCGTTCAAAGAATGGCCAGAAACGTTGTGAATCCCAAAGGTCAATATCTGCGACATTGATCTTATCTAAAATGATGTCGGCTGAGCTCGGTGTCATAACTTCTGGGCTGTGCATGTGTTGTGATTATACGCAAATCTATGCGCGCTGCCTTCGGACTTCAACCCATCAACAACATGCGCCAGAATTGGCATCTAATTCGCTTTGCCCAAATGGCGTAACGGTCCCGCAGCCCGGGAATATGCCGTAGTGAGTAGACCAATCGCCAATGAACTCAAAATATTGTTTGAAACGCGACTCACTCAGCATACGGTATGTATTACCGCATACGGAAAAGATACGCTCCTTTTCGATCTCATGGTGATTGTCGAGAAGAAATTCTTTCTCGCTATGGTCAAGGCCGCCCTTATATATCACTGCCTGACCGTAATCTTCACAAGCCGGCTCCAGCGCATCGATGTTAAATAGCCGATAGGTTGCGGAATGGAACTTGGCGGGTTCCAGTTTTGCTTTCAGCTCAACATTATTGATAGCCAGCGGTCGATCTGTGACGAGGCGAGGATCAGCAAATCCAGCGCGTTTTGCGACATTCAAAAAATCATTCCAGTACAGCGCCCCGCCAAGGCATTCGCCTTGGGCCACCGGATCGTTGCGCAAATCTTCTGGTAAACGCCGATCTGCATAAACATCGGAGAAGTAAAATTCACCACTGGTTTCAACAACGCGCGTGCAGCCTTTAAGACTGCATGTTTGTCTTCAACCAGATTAATGACGCAGTTAGAGACGATAACGTCGAAACTCGCGGGCTCCAGATCGAGATCACCGAGGCGTTCAATATCACCCTCGATGAAGCGAGCATTGGCATACCCAAATTTCTCAGCGTGCCAGTCTTGATGGTTGCGCGCCACGGCAAGTTGCTCTGGTGTCATATCCACGCCGACAACCTCGCCTGTGGCGCCAACAAGCTGCGCCAGGGCGTAAACATCCTGACCGGAGCCAGATCCGAGGTCGAGGATGCGCGCGCCTTCAAGCGCCAGTGGTGCAATCAGACCACAGCCATAATAGCGGGCTGAGACTTCCGGGTGGATGTTGGCGAGCACCGGTTTTAGATAATCGGGCATGCCATCAATCGTGCAACAGGCATCGGTCTTTAAATCTTCTGATGAAGATAGCGTTTTGCCATAATAGTCTTTTACATTGTCTTGAATATTCATCGCGCGCCTCTTTTGTCCCGCTGCCTCTTGGTAAGGGGTTTTGAGCAGACATCAATCGATACTATCGAGGACGCCCGCAACCGTGATCGACCCGCAGGCAAAATTTGCGATATTTCGTACTGACTATTTGGGTTTGCGCCCAGCGCACAAGCGGCTTATGGAAAGCACAAGCAGCTTTTCCCTAGGAATTTCATGACCACCATCACCCCCGAAACCGTCACTGAGCATGGGCTGACGCCGGAAGAATATGACCGCGTCAAGGAGCATATGGGCCGCGAGCCTAATCTGGTTGAGCTTGGGGTCTTCTCGGTCATGTGGTCGGAGCATTGTTCCTATAAATCCTCGCGCAGGCACCTCAAAAAACTCCCCACCAACGCCCCATGGGTGATCTGTGGTCCTGGAGAAAATGCCGGCATTATCGATATTGGGGAGGGGCTCGCCGCCATCTTCAAGATGGAGAGCCACAACCACCCAAGCTTTATTGAGCCCTATCAGGGGGCTGCGACCGGCGTTGGCGGCATCATGCGCGATGTCTTCACTATGGGCGCACGGCCTGTGGCGAATATGAATGCGCTGCGATTTGGGAGTTGGGATCATAAAAGAACCCGCCATCTGGTTTCCGGCGTGGTTTCCGGCATTGGCGGCTATGGCAATTGCATGGGCGTCCCGACCGTCGGCGGTGAGACAAATTTTCACGAGGGCTATAATGGCAATATCCTTGTGAACGCCATGACGGTGGGGATCGCTGATAAGCACAAGATTTTTTATTCAGCGGCGCGCGGCGCCGGGAACCCCGTTGTCTATGTGGGCTCCAAAACCGGTCGCGATGGCATTCACGGCGCCACCATGGCGTCAGCGGAATTCGACGACGCCTCAGAAGAAAAGCGCCCGACCGTTCAGGTTGGTGATCCGTTTACGGAAAAACTCCTGCTTGAGGCATGTCTTGAATTGATGTCCTCTGATGCGATTATCGCCATTCAGGATATGGGCGCTGCGGGGCTCACCTCATCATCGGTCGAAATGGCAGCGAAAGGCGCCAATCTGGGGGGGGGCGGTTTTGATCTTGATCTTGACCATGTCCCCCAGCGTGAAGAGAATATGACTGCCTATGAGATGCTGCTCTCAGAGTCGCAAGAACGTATGCTCATGGTTCTAAAACCCGGCCATGAAGACGCCGCAAGAGCAATATTTGATAAATGGGGCGTTGATTTTGCGGTGATTGGCGTCACCACAGATTCCGGGCGTCTGGTAATCAAGCACCTTGGGGAGACGGTTGCCGATATGCCGGTGGCGCCGCTCGCCGATGGGGCGCCAAATTATGATCGACCACATGCTGAGCTTGAAAAACCTGCTGTGCTTGGCGATCCAACGGTCACCTATAAAGAAACCGAAGCGGTGCTTCGTGCGCCATCAAAATCCGCCGATGAGATGCGCATCATTGCCGATGCGCTGATTGCAGATCGACTATCCGACGAAAGCCTTGTTGGGTCGGTTGGCCTGACGGTGTCAGCGGGGGAGGCGCGTATTTATGTGTGCTCCAAGCCCGATGGCGTATCATTTGCCGGGTTTGAAGAGGCCGCACGCAATCTTGCGACGGGGGGCGTCGTTGAGACCGCAGAAGTGGAACATAACAGCGAAGCGTTATCGCTGGCGGAAGCGCCAGGCGGCGACACAATGTTGACGGCGCTCGCCAAACTTATGGCAGCGCCGGATCTTTGCTCGCGCCGATGGATATGGGAGCAATATGACCACACCGTGATGGGCGATACAGTGATCGCACCGGGCGGTGATGCGGC
>JAADIH010000055.1 GCA_013151435.1 Alphaproteobacteria bacterium | reverse complement strand
TAGGGATGCACCAAAAGACCGAGCCCGAGACTGATCAGGATCAATAAACCAGCAAATGCAAAGATGCTTCGATCAATATTCATTTCCAGATATCCTCTATGTCATTTCTCGCAGGATTATTCACGCTATTCATTTTTAGCTAGACGCGCGCCGCGGCAATGCTTATTATATATACATTCATATATACGAATGTAAAGAGTTAATTGATGACCGATTTCGCGAAAATGGCAGAAAATCTGGATGAAGCGTCGCAGTTGCTAAAGGCAATGGCCTCACGCAATCGCCTGATGTTGCTTTGCCACATGGCCGATGGTGAAAAATCGGTTGGCGAATTGACGGATCAGCTTGAATTGCGTCAGGCGACGGTCTCGCAACATCTCGCGCGCCTGCGGCAGGAGGGGCTTGTTACGACGCGCCGTGATGCGCAAACAATCTACTATTCAATTGCTGATAAAGCGGCGGCGGCCATTATACGCACGCTTCACAAAGCCTATTGCAAATAGGCGCGAACTTTTTCTTTGCAAATGATCACAGATCGTTCACTGATACAAATGAACTCGGATTTGTTCTAGGCGTTACGTTCCGCTGATTTTGCGGCTGTCCTCATCGATCGGAATGTCGTTGATACTTGCATATCGCTTACACATCAGTCCGTTTGCATCGAACTCCCACATTTCATTACCGTAGCTGCGCCACCATTGCCCGTTGTCGTCATAGGACTCATATTCAAAGCGGACGGCAATGCGGCTGTCGCTATGGGCCCAATATTCTTTTTTCAGCTTGTAGCCAGTCTCTTTCTTCCATTTGCGGGTGAGAAACTCTTTGATCTCTTCGCGTCCCTTTAGGAACTCATCGCGATTACGCCATTCGCTGTCTTCAGTGTAAGCGAGCGCAACGCGTTCAGGATCACGGCTGTTCCATGCATCTTCGGCGGCTTGCACTTTTGCGCGGGCAGTTCCTTCTGTGAAAGGAGGGACTGGGGGGCGTGTCATTTCTCTATTTCTTTGAGTGTAGAGTAGGGCTCGGCTGCGGCCATGTTGGGCCACAGCGGGGCCCCGTCCATTATTTGGCATGCTCAACCAGGGCGACAGCCTCGTCGGTAGTCCAAAGTCCATTCGCGACGAAGCGGAAATTGACCAAAGCGGCGAGATAACCGTCGCCTTCGGCAAGTTTTGCGGCCGCGGTGGCATCGCGCACGACGGCGACTTCAAACCCTTGTTCCAGGAGTTCATAGAGATGCGCCTGGGTGCAAAGATTAGCTGACATACCAGCAAGGATCACCTTGCTGATACCGCGTTTTCGAAGTTGCAGGACCAAATCATTTTGCTGTGGCCCATATACTTTGTGCGGGCTGGTGATCACTGTCTTGCCGTCAAGAATATATTTTTTATACTCCGGCATGAAGTCGGAGCCGGAGCCGTCAAATTTCTCAAGGGTGTAGGGGCCTTTGCGGTCGAACATGCCGATCGTGTGCATCAGTTTTTCAAGCGGGCCTTCGAATTTCCAGCCATGATCTGTCGGGTAATAGTGATGCGGTGAGATGAAAAGTGGCATGTCATTCTCCTTTGCCGCTTTCATCAACTTGCCAAGATTTTCAACTGTACCATGTTCGGTAACGCTCTCTCCAACCACACCCCAGGTGACGCCATCGGGTGATAGAAAATCGATCTGCGGATCAGTGATGACGATCGCCGTGGCGCCTTTGACAATTGCCATATCTGTTTGTGGCAGGCCGGGTTTTGCAGGATCTTCATAGATTGTTTGTGGCGCGGAATAGGCGGTGCTTTTTGCACTTGCAGGATTGACCAATAGTGCGGTCGAGACAATGCTTGTTACAATCACTGTCCAATAGGCAATCCATACTTTCGCTGAATTTGTCATTGTTCTCTCCGGTGTTATGTTTGATGAGATGCGGCGCGGGTTTTCCGCACCGCAAATTTCATGAGTTAATTGCGACTGATTTCACGATCGAGGAAGTCGAGCATTTCTGCAGCGATCAGATCGCCATATTCTTCCAAAGCGAAGTGACCAGTATCGAGCAGATGAAACTCCAGGTGCTGGAGGTCACGCTTGTAAGGGTGCGCGCCTTCCGCCGGGAAGATCGGGTCATTTTGGCCCCAGACGATCAGTGCTGGCGGCTGGTGTTCACGAAATAATTTCTGCCAACCCGGATACTCGGTGACATTGGTTGCATAGCTAAGGAACATGTCGAGCTGGATTTCTTTATTGCCTGGACGATCCAGCAGATACTGATCTGTATGCCATGTGTCTGGGCTTATTTTTTCAACGTTGCCGACTCCATGAGTATATTGCCATTTAGTGGCGTCAATCGTGAGGAGACCGCGCAGCGCATCGCGATTGGCCTCGTTCTGCTCAGCCCAATAGGCTTTGATCGGATCCCAAAATTCGAGCAGACCCTCTTCATAAGCGTTGCCATTCTGGATCACGAAAGCCGTCACCCGTTCCGGGTTGTTGGCGAAGAGGCGGTATCCAACCGGTGCGCCGTAATCCATCAAATAGAGCGCATAAGATGAAACGCCTTTTGCTTCGACAAACCCTTCGACGATATTTGCAAAATTGGCGAAGCTGTATTCGAATTCTTCTCGCGCGGGCATTTCACTGGCGCCATAGCCTGGATAATCGGGCGCAAGAACATGATAGCGTGTTGCGAGTTCTGGAATTAGATTCCGGAACATTTGTGACGATGTTGGAAAACCATGCAGTAACAACACAGTTGGGTTGGCTTGGTCTCCCGCCTCGCGATAGGCGATCTCAACGCCCTTTATGTCGATTTTCCGATGATAGACAGTTGCAAGACTTTCTGTCGCTGCCGCTTCAGTCGCTGCAGCTTGTGCGCCTGGCGCCAAGGTAGTGATAATGGCGAACATTCCCGCCAGAATTACTGCATTGATAAGGATGCTGCCCAAAAGGGCTGCCGTGTCGATGCTGCGTGAATAAAAATTTGTCGGAGCTTCAATCATGTCTGCCTCCATTTTTCTGTTTTTAAGTGAATTTCGATGTGTTGTGCCACGTCGCCTCTAAGCGAGGGCGTAGAACGTATAAATTGCAGGTGTTAAGGCCGCGACTAGAGCAATTACGCTGCTCAACAATGGGAATAATTTGGTCATCAGTTTTCTCCTCCTAACTTCTGTTGAGCAATGAATTAGAGGAGATGAAGAGGTGCGAAAATTCGCAAAAATACCTAGGTAGATTTGCGTATTGGAGATGTGGCCAGTGCGCCACCAGATGCTCTCACGCAAATTCAACAAATCATGAGGAGCCAAAAAAAGAAAACACTACATTTTAGGGCGCTCACTTATTGAGCGCCGCCAACCTTCATCAAGGCAACTGACGGACGCCGCATAGGCGATAATACTTATACGTAATTTTGCTGATTCACGTACCGCGCCTTCTTCCCTATCTAAGTTCTCACAGCGCCAGCGCATGGGCGCGAACTATAGCGACCATCAAAGAGGATAATGCTCCCAGACTGTAATCGATTATTACCACCCAATCCCGCATGCTACGCCCCCACTTTAGCTGTGGGATACCCCCAGAGGCCTGGTCACTGAGTATCGTGGCCGGGCCTCTCCCTCATCCAGGAAATGAACTAGAGAAATATGGAGAATGATATGAGTACAGAATACAAAATCGGCCTTACTCCGGTATCAGATGAAGCTGCTAGTGGCGACGCTAAGGATATCCTCGACACGACCAAGGCTCAGCTGGGTTTCGTGCCGAACATGTACCGGACTATGGCTAACTCGCCGGGATATCTGAGCACCTATATATATGGCTATAAGGAATTTAGAGAGAATTCCGGTTTCACGTCGCAAGAACAGGAATTAATATTCTTAGTTCTCAGCCGTGAAAATAATTGTGAGTATTGTACAGCTGCGCACAGCATGCTTGCCGACAAAGTCTCAAAACTGGACGCGGATTCATTGGCGGCAGCGCGGGCCGGTGAGCCCATTCCGAATGCGAAGTTGCAATCGCTCGCTTTGTTTACGACACGGGTTTTTGAAACGCGCGGTCTGATCACCAAAGCTGATGCTAACGCCTTCTTGGCTGCCGGTTATTCGGAGCTGCAGATCATGGAGGTTGTTCTAGCGGTCTCCGTCAAGACGCTCAGCAACTACTCCAATCATATCTTCCATACAGAAGTTGATGAAGTCTTTGCGCCTTATAAACTTGGGGCGTCGGACTCCACTGCCGATACGGCTGTGGCTTAATAGCTGTGGAGCAAAAACAAGAAACTCAGCAGGGCAATAAGAGAAATTTTTGTATTTGCTGAGTTTCTAGGGGGTGCGGCCTTGTTTGCTTGGTAAAATTTAGAGTATTTATAACCGCTCCTGGCCAGTTTGGCTCTGGAAATTTGACGGTATGAAATTATGCTGAAGCCTCTGGCGAACGCTAGTGGGGAATTTAGATTGCAATGACTAAGATCGATGAAGAGCAACTCCAAATACATCGAGATTTAATTTTGCAGGCATCCGGTGATGGGGTCTACGGTTTGGATTGCGAAGGCAGAACCATCTTTGTCAATCCGGCTGCCGAACGCCTTACCGGCTACTCGTCTAAGGAAATGGTTGGCAAACCTCAGCACATGCTGATTCATCATTCTCATGCTGACGGGTCCGAATACCCAAGGCTGGAGTGTCCAATTTACGCAGCATTTACTGATGGAGAGGTTCATCAGGTTACAGATGAAATCTTTTGGCGTAAGGACGGTTCAAGTTTTCCGGTTGAATATGTGAGCACGCCGATCTTGGATGAAGGCAAGATAGTCGGCGCGGTGGTGTCATTTCGCGACATCACAGAGCGAAAGCGGGCGGAGGACGCGCTTCTGGAGAGCGAGGAACGCTACCGCAAGATTGTTGAAGCGACGCATGAAGCTATTTTTCTTGTGCGTGTAGATGATGGTCAGATGTTGGATGTGAATGATGAAGCCTGCAAAATGTTGGGTTTTACGCGTGATGTTTTGATGACAAAGACGGCCGAAGACCTTCATCCCCACGAGATGGATGTTCATCAAGAAGTTATGGAGTCCTTGTTGGAGGCCGGTAAAATCAAAACCGATAGGCTGAGCTGTATGGCCAGCAACGGGGAACAAATTCCTGTGCGCGTATCTGCAAGCATTATTCAACTCAAAGGAACCGAGTGCATTTTGTTTATAGCCCAGGACATGCGGGAATATGTACAAGCTGAAAAGCAAGCGCGAAAATTTCAATCCGATTTGCATCATGTATCTCGGGTGAGCGCTATGGGAGAGATGGCCTCCGGCATGGCGCATGAGCTCAATCAACCGTTAACTGCAGTGATGAATTATGTGCAGGCCTGCCGACGTATCCTTGATATGGGAAATGATGAACAGCGCGAGAAGGTTTCCGACTATATGGAAAAGGCTGTCGCTCAGGCTGAGCGCGCGGGGAAGATCATCTCAGGCTTGCGGAAGTATGTTGAAAAAAGCGAGGCCAACCGATCCTTCGAAGAGTTGAATGTGATTGTCGAGGAAGCCAGCAAATTGGCGCTCGTCGACGGCGCTGCAGAAGGCGTTGATTTCAATATTGATCTTGCTGAAGATTTGCCGTCTTTGAATGTTGACAAAATCCAGATCCAGCAAGTCGTATTCAACTTGGTTCGTAATGCGATCGAGGCGCTGGAGCCGACTCCGCTCAAGCAGATCACCATCACTACATCTAGAGCGGAAAACTTGGTCAGCGTAAGTGTCTGTGACAACGGGCCCGGTTTGGATGGAAAATTGGTCGGCAAGTTATTTGATTCATTCGTAACCACGAAGCCAAATGGTATGGGGCTTGGCTTATCGATCTGCCAGTCAATTATAGAAGATCATGGCGGACGGATATGTGCTAACCGAAATGCGGATGGCGGTATGACATTTAAATTCACGCTGCCGATTTCAGCAGGAGATAAAAAAAATTATGGCTGAAAATCAATGTGTATTTATCGTCGATGATGATCGGGCGGTTCGAGAGTCCCTGGCGGCGCTGTTGGACTCTGCAGGATTTCAGGCTGAAACTTTTGATTCGGGAAATGCATTTCTAGAAGCACCAGATCTTACTAAAGGCGGCTGCCTTGTCCTTGATGTGCGTATGCCTGGTTTAAGCGGTCTGGAAGTCCAGGAAAAATTGGCTGAAAAACAACATATGATGCCGGTCATCATCATCACCGGTCATGGTGATTTGCCGATGGCGGTGAAGGCGATGAAGGTCGGCGCCATAGACTTTATCGAAAAGCCTTTTGATGATGATGTGATTATTGATAGTGTGCGTAGCGCCCTGGAAAAGAGCGCTGAGAGTTGGCGTGAGGCTAATCGCGCGGCAGATATAGAGCAGCGTCTGGCGCGTCTCACAACCCGCGAACGCGAGGTTCTGGATGAGTTGGTGATCGGAAATTTGAACAAAGTCATCGCGTTTAATCTCGGGATCAGCTCACGCACGGTTGAAATCCATCGGGCCCGTGCAATGGAGAAAATGCAAGCCAGGAATCTGGCGCATCTTGTTCGCCTTGCGCTCACTGCTGGGGTCGTTCCGGAAGTATCTCTCCAAGATAGTGATCCTAAAGCTCACCTGACCTGATCAAGCTAAGTATTTCACCTTATTTTCGAACCTGGTTCTAGTCGCTATTTTTGTATTGCAGATGCCTGTTTTCATCTGACAGCCGAAAAACAGTTTCTCAACCCTGAACGCGTTAGGAAATGAAATCTCCGAGTTTAACAATAATACGATCATTATCGTTGATGATGATGAGGCCGTACGGGACTCACTTTCCATCCTACTTAGCTTAGCAGGGTATACAGTTAACGCCCTCAAGTCAGGTGCGGATTTGTTGGTTTTGCTTGAAACCAAGAAATCCGCCCAGAAACCTGACTGCCTGATTCTCGATGTGCATATGCCACATATGAGCGGCCTAGATTTGGTCGAAACGCTCAACGCCAAAGCTTGCAAAATCCCGATCATTTTAATTTCCGGCAATATTGATGTTGCAACGTGTGCGCGCGCGAAACAGCTTGGCATATCGCGCCTATTGGAAAAACCGTTTTCTGATGAGCTTTTATTTGAGAATATTCGTAAAATGATAGGCTGACTTTTCTAGAGTAAGGCTAGCAGGCAATGCTCCATACGTATTTGCCCTTAGGTATAATACCGAATTTTCGATAGCAGGCATGAAGGCTAAGTCTATTCCATGGCGTCGCGGTCAAGCGTTGACGCATAATGGCTCAAAGAAATTTAAGCAAAGATGGAGACAGTATGATGGCATCACCAATGAGAATATATTTTCATCGCATGGGCAGTGCGCTCCTGTCAGCGAGCATTCCGGCGGTGCTGTTGATCGTAGCCGGGATTGTCGCAACGCTGATAGTATTTGCATCCTAGAAAACAGCAAAAACCGGTTCAAGAACGACGAACGCGGAATGGTCAGTGGTGTTGAATTTTGATAAGTGGAAGCAAGCCTAAGTGAGGATACAAATATGCCCAGAGCCTTTGCTGAAATTGCATTCACGCCGGCTGTTCGTCTCGTTCAGGAGAAGCAGGGTTCAGCGAAAAGTTACGCAAAATTCTTTCTGCCGGATGTGGATCGCGGTGATCAACTGACGACAAGAGAAACCACATTTATAGTGGAACGTGACGGTTTCTATCAGGCGACAGTTTCTGAGGCGGGCTGGCCTTATGTACAATTTCGCGGGGGTCCGAGAGGATTCCTTCACGTGCTGGACAATAAGACAATTGCTTATGCGGATTTTCGCGGCAATCGCCAATATTTAAGCGTTGGAAATTTATCGAAAGATGACCGGATATCCCTGATATTGATGGATTATCCAAATCGCCGTCGCCTCAAAATATGGGGCCGCGCCAAGCTTGTTGATATTCAAGATAATCCAGTGCTTGTCGCGCGTTTACATAACGACGATTACCGCGCTCGCCCTGAACGTGCAGTGATAATCGCGGTTGAAGCTTTTGACTGGAACTGTCCTCAACATATCCCTCAAAGATTTACGATCGCTGAGCTAGAACCAATATTGGCGCCGTTGCGAGAGGAAATAGAGTCACTTCGAGCGGAGAATGAGCGATTGAATTCAAAACTCAACGGATAGTGAACATTTTGTCGGGGCGACTAGTCGGTTTAAAATTCAGCCTTGATCCCAGCAAAAAACCGACGACCAATTACGTCATAATGTTCGAAAAAATAGCCGTTAGGTGCAAAGGCGATGATAGGAATATTTGTGTGGAAAAGATTTTCTACGCCTGCAAAAAGGATCGTGTTCTGCGTCGGGCGCAACTGAACTGCTGCATCTACATACACAACTGCAGGGATATGCGCTTCAGGTATATCGATATCCCGCGTGCTGACTGCCTTGCCCCGGCGGCGTACAGTCCAAACGGTTTTGAGCGTCTCGGTACCAAGACTGGCAGTTATATGAAGTTGGTGGCGCGGAAAAGCCACAAGACCTTCTTGCACATTTTCAGATTCGGTGAAAACTCTCTGAGAGCGTGATCGGTGCGTATAGGTATATAATGCATCAAGGCTGAAGGTATCGGCGAGGGCAAAGCCGCCAAACTCAGCAAAATATTGTAACCGAGCATCAAGCCCAGTTGTACGAAGTGCGCCGCCATTTAAAAAGATGGATTCGACGGTTGTAATTTGACGAGTAACTGGATCCCGCTGGATGAATAAGTTCCCAGAGGCTGGGTTTGTCCCGCATAAAAAATCAGAAAGATTCTTGCTATTATAGCATTGTTGAATTGCCGTAGCTGAGTTCACGCTAGACACGGCATTGGTTACGCCATGCCGCCACCAATTCGCGGAAATAGTAAGGTCTCCGGGCAATAAGGGCCAGAACGAATGAATGTCACTCGTAATCCCAAAGACGCGAGAATTGATGCGCTCTTCTTCAAGGAATGAGTTGCCAGTACTTTCGTAGAGGGTTAAGGCATTTTCTTGGGTGAACGCATTTGGGACGCCCAGCGGTCCGACTATCGAGCAGTTTTCTGCGGCAACCCCGGTTGGTGAGCCAAATTGAGTGCTGCAGGGATCGAAAAAACGATTGTTATTATTCGGACCCGCGGCAAACAACTCCATGATATTTGGCGCCCGACCGCCGTGAAATACATGAGCGTAAAATTCAATGCCATCGAATGGCGACCAGTTTAAGTTACCGCTGATATTGGAAAAAGAACCAGCCTTATGGCGCTTCGTAAACCGATATGCAGCACCAACCTCTAAAGATTGTGTCCATGGAGCGTCTACGACAAGGGGGAGGTTGGCATTGAAAAACAATTCCGTAAGCGCTGTATTACCCGTTGCTCCAGGAATTATCAATTCACCCAGGGTTTGGTCCGTTGTCGGTGAAAATAGCTGCTGATCGTTCAGAGATTCCCGACGGTGCTCAACGCCGATAGCGACTAACGCATTTTTGCCATTGTTTGTATATAAGGGGCCGCTGGCTTTAAGCTGCGCTATCTGCTCACGCGTTTCGATGAAACGCTCAAGTGGATTGGCGCGAATAAAATCGGCCTGACTTTGTGTAATCGTCGCCGATCCGAAAATGTTAATTGGCGTGCATCCGGTTGCTACCATGCAACGGTTTGCATCGAGTGCGATTTGAAGCTGGCCGTTGTCGGCTAAACCCGTAGCAACATCGCGCACGCGATTGCGCCCATATTGATAGGAAACGTCATAGCGCCATTTCTCGTTTATTGCTCCCTCGAAACCGCCGGTCACTTGAAAAGTTTTTCGGGTGATATTTCGAATCCGCGGTCCTAGCTCGACGAATCGTCGATTGAGCAAGAAGCCTGAAACAGTCTGACCAGCCGATAGTTCTGCTTCAGCGAGCAAGCCTGACGGTGTAAAAGGATTATCTGCGGGGACAAATATGGCATCCCCGAAAGAGAGACTACGCCCGCGGCCCGAGGAAACAGGCGATGAGGCTATTTGCGACTGGATATCAGATTGCGCAAAGTGAAACTCAGCATAGGCGGAATGCTCAGGCGCTATTTCAAATTCACCTGATGCATAGCCAATTATTCTTTCAATCTCAGGAAGTGCCGAAAAATCCGTCGTCCAATTATATAGCTGATCAAGCCGCGCCTCGAAGGGCTCAAAACTTTGACCGTCAGGTGAAAGCACTATCGGAGCAGTTGAAAAATTAAAAAGTTGTATGTCACCACTAGTTGTAACAATACCAGACAGCATCCCGTTTGGAGTGATCGAACTTCCGCCAAAACCGGGTGCGAAGATGGCGCCTTCATCGAATGACCTACGTCCATCAAGGCCAAAACCATAGGGTGATGAGATGCGCGGACGTTGCTGCACTAATAATGAGGGCTCGGATGCAAAAGTAACACCCGCCATGAAGCGCCCTCTGTCATCGCCGAAATGTTTTCCAGCTAAAGCAGAAAAAGAAAATTCTGCTGCATCGCCATGTTCGGAAACACCGCCATCTACCGTCAGCACAATTCCGTCTATCTCATCGCGCAGGACTATGTTGACGACCCCAGCGACAGCTTCAACACCGAGGGATGCGCCCGCGCCCTGATTGACGATCTCTATGCGCTCCACAAATGGCGCTGGGATTGAATTTAGATCAACGCCGAGGATTGTTCCATTGCCGCCACTGGTGCGTGTATAACGGCGACCATTGACCAATACGAGCGTTCGCTCCGGCCCAAGCCCGCGAAGATCAGCAAGATTAAGCCCATTTGTAGATGCCAGCAAAGCTGTATTGGCTGACGACACGGAGGCAACACTGGATGGAAGCTCGTAAATGGGCTCCGCCACATTGAGCGAGCCGTTGAGGCGTAATTGTTCACCATCAAGAGTATATAATGTGCGCGCTCCGGCAGTGTTGATTGGCGCCCGGTAGGTTGCTGTGACAACAATTATATCTTTGAGTGCGCGGCGCTCTCCGGTGCCGCCCCCGACTGATAAGGTATTGTCCACTTTGGCAGCCTCATTGCTTTCCTCATAAATTGCCCAGGTGTTCTCGCTTATTTCCCGGTATCCAAGCCCGGAACCTGCGAGCAATATTGCTAGTGCTTGATCGGGAGGATAACTGCCAGAGACTGGTGCTGATAATTTTTCTCGCACAAGACGGTTGTCGTAAATTAGTGAAATACCGGTTTTCTCGGAATATTCTTTTAATGAATCTACAAGCTCATCCACCCTAAGGTTAAAAATAGCAGATTCAGTTTGGGAACGATTGGATGCGTTCGCAGTTTGCAAGCTCGTTATCGCAGCGACAGTTGCGCAGGATACCGCCATAAGGGCGTTTTTTATGTCAAATCTAATCTTATTCATTTGGGAGAAAAACGAGATTACCTGTTTCTGTTTTCTCAGCATGCAATGATAATGCGACGCTGAGGGCTTCAACCGTGACGGCCTGATTTTTCAAATCAAATCTGCCGGTTACAGGGATTTCTCCAATTTCGGCATCACCCAAGATCAACTCTATGGCGTAATAGCGGTTAAGATCCGCAATCACTGCAGATAACGGTTCATTTTCATAATAGGCTTCCCCCCGCCGCCATGAAGTCACAGCATCCGGATTGAATGAGCGAACCGCTTCATGGGCGCCTGTCTCAGTGACCGATACTTCCTGACCTGCAATGAGCGTAACGGCTGTTATGCTTCGCGGCTTTCGGTCCAGTTTGCTCGGTGCCGCATCAACTTCGACAACGCCGGAAAGGACTGACACGATAGTTTCGCTGGCTGTTGCATGTACATTAAATCGTGTACCAACTACAACTGCTTCGGCGTTTTGTGATGAGACGATAAATGGCCGACTGCGGTCACGTGTTATGTCGAAAAGCGCCTCGCCCTCAACAAGTCTAACCTGCCGGTTTTCTTGTGTATAAGTGACCTCAATTTGACTGTTAGTGTTGAGGGATACTGAGCTACCGTCGGCGAGTACAACCTCTAGCGTTTCACCCTGCTTGGTAGCATAACTCACACTATCTGTTGTAGCCTGGGTGAATACGCCGATGAATAGTGCAATGGCGGTAATAGATGCCGCCATCGCCGGGGCGGCGATGCGCCAGGAAATTCTGGAGTTGTGCGTCTTGGCAAAATCTTCCAGGTCGCATTGCAGATTTTTCTCTGCACTAGACGCCTCGACTTGGTCTACCAATGCGATGACATCAGCATATTCAATATAGGCTTGCCGGTGGTGGGCATCTGCGACCAACCATGCGTCAAGCACTTGTTGTTCCGCCGCGGACATCTCACCCGACAGCGTCCGCGCAGCCCATGCGGCGGCTTCATCGTCAATAGTTGTAAGCTTTCGCCCTGTCATGTCCCCGCCTCTTTAGTCATTGTACTAACTTACCTTTCTTTTGTCGGCCTGGATTAGGCTGAAAAGGTATTACGGTCGATTCATGATTCTGATCTGGTATCAGGCTTTTCCGCAGGCGTTTGAGCGCCTCAATCATATATTTTTCGATACTGCTCTCGGATACTTTAAGCAGCGTTGCGATCTCTTTATAGCTGAGGCCGTCAAAACGATTCATCATAAATGCACGACGAGGGCGCTCTGGCAGTGCTTTGATCGCCGCCATTGTTAAAGCTAAATCTTCTCGAAGGCTGACATTTTTTTCAGGCGAGGGCTCCAATGATTGAATGTTATGGAGGGGATCGTCCTCAGAAAATTCTCCGGGTGAGATATGGCGCCGATAGAAACGATTGCGCCGTTTCATCTCATTTAATGCCAGGTTGCTGGCTGTCTTGAAGATTAATGCGCGCGGATTCTCAATGTAAGTTTTTTCTGCATAAACCCACACGCGCAAATAAACCGATTGCGCAACATCTTTCGCGGCGTCGGGATCGGCCAGCCTTTTGGTTAACCAGCGCACCAGTACTTTCTCATCGCGCCGAATTGCCTTTTCGATCAGTTTTTTTTGCTCAGGGGACATCAATATCCCCCTGTTACGGGTAAGAGTATTCGTGAGGCCAAGGCCACACGATTGTTCAGATTCCAGCAAAAAATGTAACAGATCAACACATGCCTCACTATCAGGCATGCGGATTACCCGCGTGCCTTAGGGCAAGACAACTGCAAATCTCATGCAGCATATCATGCCCGCCTACCGCCCATTTCAGTAGAACCCATAAATCGGTCCGGTGATCGCAAAATTCGGCTCAAAGCGTTGAGGAACTTTGTTTCCCGGTTGTCTACTGTATGAACACGCGGGCTACCCTCTTATGGCCACTGTGTTTTTTCAACTTGTGCCAGGGAGCACTCCCATGCTTCCTGGCATTAGCATGTCTGACGTTACAGCCAAGATCATCGATCAAGCAACAGCTCAGCCCCACCTGACAGCGTCATCTAAGCCAAAAGGCCTCGGCGGCATCATAGCTGTTGCATATTCAACACAGGTATTCACTGCTTCATCATTTTGACTGAGGGGCAGCTGCGGGTCGGGTGTCTCAACACCCTGGCGAGCTGTGCCGGGAGGGGCGCGTTTTGCGTGCGTTCGGTTTTTCAGCTTTGCCAGCGTTAAAACGTATTAAAAAAAGAGGGAAATCAAAATGACAAATAAAGCGATTTCGCCGGTACGGCGGAGCTTGCTTGCAGCAACGGCATTGACCGGTGTTGCGGCATTTG
>JAADIH010000061.1 GCA_013151435.1 Alphaproteobacteria bacterium | reverse complement strand
CTGCTTGCAGGCTTCCCAGCGCCGCATGCAGGGACCGCGTTTGTGCCCGCCCGTCGGCCCAGGCATTAACCCAAAACGCTAGCAATATTCCCGCTACAACAATGAAAAAATCCAGTCCAACCGCGAACCAGTTCTGGGCTTTGACGTGTTCGGTGATGCGGCGAAGAAGCACGCGAATCCCCCTTTTTATGCTTTTGTTCTGTATAGGGGAGTTCGAACGGCTTTTTAAGAGGCAACCCTCGCCATTCATCATCGCCCAAGCAACAGTAAAAAAGGGCCAATTCCTGTCGGAGCATCAACTTCCGTATACATCTGGGGGATTCAACAACGCACTTAGGGGTACGTTGGGGGTACGTTGCCCCACTAAGCTTAAAGCTTGCCGATGAACCGACAATGTACCCACACGCACTCGAGCGAACATCACTAAGCTATTGATAAATAAATTGGTCGGAGCGGCGGGACTCGAACCCACGACCCCTTGACCCCCAGTCAAGTGCGCTACCAGACTGCGCCACGCTCCGACCCAGCGGTAAGGCGAACTCGCCTCGCCGCGAAGGCGCGGACTATAGAGTATTATTCTGAAATGTAGAGGCCGGTTTTTGCAAATAATTGCGACAAAAAAAGCCCATCATGCTTTCTTATCCAGCGTTCAATTGAATTCACTTCCGCCCTTGAGGAACCATGTCCCTTCGCCCTTCGTGACGCCGCCAAACAGCGGCTCCTCAGGATAAAGGGATAGGGTTGTCACGAAGGAGAAGTGAATCGGGTTTAGGGCTGACCATCGAATGTTTATTGAGGCGACGTGCTCTCATCTTTTGGGGCGATGGCTTCTAATGCAAGCGTCGCTTCATCAAGAATCCTGCATCTTTTCTAGGCGGCCCAGAAGTAAAATCAGCGCTTTGCGAACATGGAGCGGCATGCCCCGGGAGACAAGCGTATCGGCGCCGAGCTCCAACACATCATCACTGCCGTTAGATTTGGCGTTGCTGGCAGCCTCATCATCGGGGAGGATGGGACGCACTTCTACGCTTTCACCCGCCGCCGCGCGCCGCCCAAGCTCAGAGACGTATTTAACACCCTCTTCCTTGAAGATTTTTTGAACGCCCTTGGTGGTGTAGCGCTGATCGTAGAGAAGCGCGCGTATACCTCGTAACAGATCTAAATCGAGGGGGCGATAATAGCGGCGCCCCCCAGCACGGCGCATGGGACGTACCTGGCCGAAGACTTCTTCCCAATGACGCAAAACATGTTGCGGCACGTCAAGCTCATCAGCTGCTTCTGAGATGGTCCGGAACGCTTCGGCAGATTTCGCCACGATATTTGTCAGCCTCTGTTCAGACTAGAACAAAATTTGCTCTATTTCTTTTCTGGTCGCGTCGCCCCGCGCGCGAAGGCGCGCTAACTATAATTTGACCGCCTTCGCGGTCGGGCGCGAAAACCGTTGCACACTTTTCGCTCGACGCTCTATTCAGCCGCATTGGCGCTGCGATGGCCATTATTAATGCGATCTTTTAATACATGAGATGCACGGAAGGTTACGACGCGGCGTGGTGCGATTGGAACCTCTTCGCCAGTTTTTGGATTGCGCCCCATACGAAGCTTTTTGTCGCGCACCGAAAACGTGCCAAACGACGATATCTTGACGGTCTGTCCCTCCTGGAGGGACGCTGAAACCTCTTCAAGGATACGCTCCACAAAGGCAGATGATTCGTTTCGTGAAACCCCAAGAGACCGATAAACAGCTTCCGTAAGGTCTGCGCGCGTGACCGTCTTTCCTGCCACTGAATTTCCCGCCATCGTGTCAGACCCCTCCATTCGCTCGCCTCGCTGGAGAAATAGGTTAATATAATATACGCGCTTCGGTCAATAAGCCTTTGAAATATATTGTGTGTTTTTTAGGCGCGCAATAATGCTGCGCCCCAGGTGAGCCCCCCGCCCATGGCCTCCAGCAGCACCAAATCCCCTTGCTTGATGCGGCCGTCAGCGACACCTGCGCAATAGGCAAGCGGTATTGAGGCGGCCGATGTGTTGCCCTGTTTGGCGATAGTGGAAATAACCTGCTCGGACCGTAGATCCAGCTTCTTCACAACACCTTGAATGATTCGCTCATTCGCCTGATGGGGGACGAACCAATCGACATCCTTCACGCTGATGCCTGCTTCCTCCATGACGTGCTCCATAGCCTGGGAAATACGATTGACCGCTTCACGAAAAACCTTGTTGCCCTGCATGCGCACATGACCCGTGGTCTGCGATGAGGAAACGCCGCCATCTACGTAAAGCAGATCAACCATGCGCCCATCACAGCGCAGATAACTCCCTATAACGCCGCGGTTTTCAGCCTGTTCTTCAGCTTGCGCCTCAAGCACGAAAGCCCCGGCGCCGTCGCCAAACAAAACGCATGTGGAGCGATCGCTCCAATCTAAAATCCGTGAAAAAGTTTCCGCCCCGATGACCAGCGCACGCTTATGCTGCCCACAGATCAGGAATTTTTCTGCGGTGGATAAGGCATAAATAAATCCGGTACACACCGCCTGAATATCGAAAGCGGCCCCCTGCTCTACGCCCAGCTTGGCCTGCACGATAGCGGCCGTAGAGGGAAAGGTAAGGTCGGGCGTTGTGGTGGCGATAATTACTAGATCAATATCACTCGCCTGCAGCGAGGCTGACTGAAGCGCTGCTTTTGCTGCGCGCACAGCCAAGTCAGAAGTATATTCGCCTTCTGCTGCGACCCGGCGTTCATGAATCCCAGTACGTTCCCGGATCCATTCATCGCTGGTATCAATAGTCTTCGAAAGATCTTCGTTGGAGTTGGATACTATTTTTTCCGGCAAATACATGCCGCATCCGCGGATAACCGCCTTTAAACTCATACTGCCGCCGCTTTTACCGGTTGTTTTGCTTCTTGTGTTTCGACATTTTGGTGCTGACGACGTCTAACAGATTTCACTGTTTCTGCCACCTCATCCCGGAATGGTTTGCGCGCCAGGCTCGCCGCCATGTCTACAGCGCTTGCTACCCCGCGCGCATTCGCGCCGCCATGGCTTTTTACGACGATGCCATTAACACCGAGAAAAAACCCGCCATTGACCGATGATGGATCAATCCGGTCCTTCAGTTTTCTCAACCCCGGCATCATAAAGATGGCGCCAAACTTCGCGTTGATGGTTCCCGCCAAGGCTTCTTTGACCCAGGTGCCAACTAAACGCGCGGCGCCTTCGGCAGATTTCAAGGCGATATTGCCGGTAAAGCCATCGGTGATAACAACATCGACAGTGCCCTTTGAAATATCATCACCCTCAACGAACCCTTTAAAGGCCATGTCGGGGACGGACTCGCGCAACACGCGCGCCGCCGATCTGATAAGTTCATGACCTTTGAGGTCTTCTGCGCCCACATTCAACAGACCAACACTTGGTTTTTCAACACCCATAAGGGCGCGATAAAATGCTTCGCCCATGATCGCAAACTGCACCAGTTGATTACTATCCGCCTCGACATTAGCGCCCACATCAAGCACAAGCGAGCGCCCCCGCAAGGTTGGCCACAATGCTGAGATCGCTGGACGGTCGATGCCCTCAATCATCCGTAACTGCAACCGCGCCAACGCCATCAGCGCGCCGGTATTGCCGCAGGAAACGACGGCATCAGCCTCTCGTTCTTTGGCAGCCATCATTGCGAACCACATGGATGTCTCTCGGCCGCGCCGAATAACGTGGCTCGGCTTGTCGGTCATAGCGACCACATTATCCGCATGCCGAATTTCTGCATTCTTGGTTAAGCCCGCCTCCAAGAGGAGCGGGCGCAACTGCGCTTCGTCGCCAAAAAATAAGAAATGGGCTTTGAGGCCATGACGCACCGCCAAGGCGACGCCGTCAACCACAGCTTGCGGTCCCGTATCGCCGCCCATGGCGTCAATGGCGAGCGTTATGGGCGCCTCGTTTTTAGCAGCTTTCTTCAAACTCTGATTCTCCTGAAGTGCGGCAAAGGATACAGTGCTCGCGCCCTCATGCAACGGACTTGTCGATCATTTTACCAACACAGGCAGGTGATCTTCAAGCTAATGATTGTTTTCATCTTTTTCAAAATTTTGCTGCAGCACAGCAAATGGTGACGCCTCAGGCTCTACGCCATAAACATCGGCTAAACTTTTTGCACCATCCTTTCGCGGGAACGGCGCCATTGACAGTGAAAGCTGTTGGATGAGCAGCTCTCCTACATCGAAAACGTTGCCTTTATGGATTTCAGGAAGGCCCCATTCTTCAATATCCTCATCGGCATCCCTAGCACTATCATCGCGCAGGAACTCAATTTCGAAGCTTTCGTTGATCGTTTCATCCATCTCTTCAAGGCTAGACACACATTCGCGAGTAAGCTCGGCCTGCACTGATCCAACGGCACAGATTGTCGACTTTTTATGCGTCAATTTTATTTCACCCGCGCATGATTTGAGAGAGACCAAACGAAGGCGTTTTGCAACACGAGTGCAATCTTCCTGGCTGAGGGTCATCCGGAAGACCTTTCCACTGGGCGACAACGACGTCAGATCGACCTCAATACTAAATTCATTCTGTGTGATATTCTCGGTCACGAAGTCCCCATTAGTTCGGGAAACTGCACGATGCCGCCAGCGATTCTGGCCGCCGGTTGCGCTTCAATAAAAGCAGCCGTTTTGGTAACGTATTTTGCTAAATCACTTGAGCCTTTTGCATCTTCATCCCCATAAACATTACGCCCAAGGGACTTTGCCAAGTCTTGCTCAGCCGCCTTAGATGTCAGTGTTTCTTCATAGGCTTTGATGCGGCCATAAAAATTCTCCGCCATTGTGCGAATTTTGCGACCAACGGAAAGGTCTCCAACACCCAACTCACGCAATGAATCATCCATATTCTGAAACATCGCATCAAACAGCTTTTGCCCGGTTTTCTTTGCCCTTGGCGTATCCTCCCTGAGGCAACGCAAGATCAGATAAACATGAATGACAATCATCTCAAATCGACCCTCCACCGTATCCGGCACCCCAAAATCCGCATAGAGCGGGGCGGATCTTGCCTGTTCCACAGCTGCTGCGTAGAGGGCTTCACCCGCTTCAAGCGCTACATCTTTCCTGAAAAACGACAGAATCATTACTCAAAAACCCTCAAGAGCCCTTACGGGCTTTACCGATTGCCTCAATCGCTGGTATCGAGGGCCGGAAATATGCGCCCTACGACTTTGATTCAAGCCCTTCCGGGTTGTAGATCAAGTTGCAGAGCTATGAGATTATAGTCCACAGGAAATAGTATGTTCAGAGTGATTTGTCTTTTAATCGGTGTCTTGGGTCTAGGGGCTTGTGTCTCTGTCAGTTCTAACCACGGTTATGTTCTCGAACGTGACCAGACCAAACTTTCCGCTGAAATTGGCTTCGACACCAAGGATAGTGTACTGGCGAAATATGGCGAGCCATCGATCATTGGCACCTTTGATCGCAACGTCTGGTATTATCTTCACTCATCGGACAGCACACGCGCCTTTTTCCATCCAGAAACCAAGCAACGCGTTGTTGTCGCCTTTCATTTCGATGAAGGCGGTGTTGTCGAGGATCAGGTAGTTTTTGACCTGGCTGACGGTGAGGATGTCAAGATGGTCTCGCGAATAACACCAACACGTGGCAAAGAACTAAACTTTTGGGAACAACTTCTCGGCAATGTCGGTCGGCTTCCCTCAGGAATTGGCCAAGGCCAGACACCCGGGCAATAGTTCCATCATATCGCCGATCAAATTTTCTGACGCCGACTTTTAGCTCCTTGCATTTGCCCAGAGCGGTTCCGAGCTTAATTGAATCATGGAACCGCCCTATGTTGTTTTATTGTCGCATTTCCTTCACGCGAACCGGTTTCCACTTCGCTCAAAAATGCTCTAGGCGCCCTGTACGGTTCGCTTGCGGCTTATGCTGATTTGAAATGATCAAACCCGCCAGACGGAACGGCAATCTCCTTGCCTTTTTCATCAAGCAGCGCGACGCCTTCCCCCCGCTTCATCACACCAATACGAGAGACCTCTGTACGCGAAGCTTTTGCGGCAACAGCTATTGAGCGGCGCATGGATGACGGAGCAGAAAACAAAATTTCATAATCATCACCAAAGCTCGCAAGCTTGGCAATAGCGCGCCAACGATTACTTTTGGAGGCAATCCACGTCGCTGCTGCAGGCGAGCGCGGAATCGCCACGGCATCAATCTCAACCCGTAGATTAGAGGCGCGCGCAAGGTGGCCCGCATCGGCGATCAGCCCATCAGAAACATCAATGGCTGAAGTCGCAAGGCCTGCTAACGCCGCGCCAAGCGAAAGCCGGGGCTGCGGTAGATGAAAGCGCCCCAATAGCGATGCTTTATCTACTGTCGTGAACTTCTCTTCTTTTTTTAACGCCGCCAGGCCAAGGCCCGCATCTCCGATGGTTCCTGATACATATAAATCATCACTGTGAGAGGCGCCCGAGCGCATGGTCATGCCTAGTTTTGGCGGGGCGCCAAATACTGTCGCAGACAAGGTCAACGGCGCCGTCTTCAACTTATGCACAGCAGTATCTCCGCCAAAAAGGGCTATGCGGAATTTTTCCTGATCCTCACGCAGCCCAGAGGCAAATAATTCAATGCTATGGCGTTTGACGTTTGCGGGCCAAACGCATCCCAATATATAACCGGTGGGTTTTGCGCCCTTGGCCGCTAAATCCGATAGATTCACGCGCAACAATTTTCGCGCCACGAGATCAATCGGATCTTTTGGCAAAAAATGTACACCCGACACCATGATGTCTTTTGTGACGACGAGGCCTACATCTAAAAGGGCCGCATCATCCGTGAGCTGAAAGGCGCCTGGCGCATTTGACGTCAGGGGAGCAAATATTTCACGGATAATATCAAATTCGCCCATATGCCTACCTGACCTCAAGATGGCTGATCTTACGATGCCAACTCATCGCTCCGCGCCGCTTGGGCCGCCGCATCAAGAACACCATTGATAAATTTTGGTTCCTCACCATCGAAAAATGCGTTCGCCACATCAATATATTCATTGATAATAACCTTATACGGAACATCAGGACGGCGTATGAGCTCATACAACCCTGCGCGCAAAATCGCCCGCGCTGTGGCGTCAAGGCGCGATAGCTTCCAACCCGAGGCCAGGTTGCGTTCAAGATAAGGGTCAAGGCGGTTTTGCGTTTCTACGGTTCCGCGCAAAATATCGGCAAAAAACACAGCATCTGCTTTGTGCAGGCGCTCACCTTCAATCTCTCCACCCAGGCGAAACTCGCTAAACTCAGCAATGGTTGCCTCCACGCCCTGACCCGTCGTTTCCATCTGATAGAGGGCCTGAACGGCGGCCAGCCGAGCTGCTGACCTCGCCGGGGCGCCCTCGCCACTTTTTTGTTTGGGTGGAACACTCATATTACTAGGTTACTCACGCTCTGTATCGTCCAATTCACCAAGAAACTCTTCGAAATCTTTCGCTTCACGAAAATCCTTATAGACCGAGGCATAGCGCACATAAGCAACATCATCGAGATGGGCGAGCCCTTCCATTACCAACTCACCGATCTTTTTCGATTCGATCTCAGCCTCCCCCATGGCCTCTAAGCGACGCACAATCCCGGACACCATCTGCTCAATCCTATCCGCCTCCACATTGCGTTTTCGCATGGCGATCATCACCGAGCGGATCAGCTTATCCCGCTCAAACGGGGCTTTTTTTCCATTGCTTTTGACGACAACTAGTTCACGTAACTGGACACGTTCAAAGGTTGTGAAGCGCCCCCCGCATGCGGTGCATTCCCGACGGCGGCGAACTGAAGCGCCAGTTTCCGCAGAGCGGGAATCTTTTACTTGCGTATCGTCACTGCCGCAAAATGGACACCGCATAAGATTACTGCTCCTGTTGTTTTATTTAGCGTCAGGAATAAATCGGAAATTGTGCGGTTAAGGCTTTTACTTTTTTCCCGACTGCCTGTTCCGCAAGTTCATTTCCGTCGCCACCCGTAGCAAGCCCATCCAGCACTTCCGCCATCAAAACACCGACAGTGCGAAATTCTGCAACGCCAAAGCCACGGGTCGTCCCCGCGGGTGAGCCAACGCGAATCCCCGACGTCACCGTGAATTTCTCTGGGTCAAACGGCACGCCGTTTTTATTACAAGTGATGCCTGCGCGCTCCAGGCTTTCTTCAGCGGCGTTGCCTTTAACGCCCCTGGGACGCAAATCAATCAGCGCAAGATGCGTATCGGTGCCGCCCGAAACAACGGCATACCCCGCTTCCACCAGTGATGCCGCCAGCGATTGCGCATTATCAATGACGGCGCGCGCATAGGATTTAAACTCAGGGCGCAAAGCTTCGCCAAACGCCACAGCTTTCGCAGCGATAACATGCATCAACGGCCCGCCCTGAATGCCCGGAAAAAGCGCTGAACGAATTTTTTTGGCGAGCTCAGCGTCATTGGTCAGCACCATACCGCCGCGCGGACCGCGCAAAGTTTTATGGGTTGTCGTCGTCACGACATCTGCGTGATCTACCGGGTTTGGATAAAGCCCGCCAGCAACCAGCCCGGCAAAGTGGGCCATATCCACCATCAGTCTAGCCTCAACGCTATCAGCAATTTCACGGAATTTAGCGAAGTCAATAATGCGAGAATAGGCGCTGCCGCCAGCGATGATGACTTTCGGGCGATGCTCTTCAGCCAAGCGCGCAACATCATCATAGTCAATATACTGATCATCTTCGCGCACACCATAATGCACGGCGTTAAACCATTTTCCCGATTGGTTGGCCTTACCGCCATGGGTCAAGTGACCACCGGATGCGAGGTCCATCCCTAAAAATGTATCCCCCGGCTTCATCATCGCCATGAACGCCGCCTGATTGGCCTGGCTGCCTGAGTGCGGCTGAACATTCGCTTCTGCGCAGTTGAACAGTTTTTTGGCGCGATTGATGGCGATGGTCTCAACCTCATCCACAAACTCACAACCGCCATAATATCGCCGTCCCGGATATCCTTCGGCATATTTATTGGTGAGAACCGAGCCTTGCGCTTCCAGCACCGCGCGCGAGACGATGTTTTCTGATGCTATCAGCTCGATTTGGTCTTGCTGACGGCCGAGTTCGCGACCGACCCAATCAAAGATGTCCGGATCGCGCACCGCCAGTTCCTCGCTGAAAAAACCACTGGGGATTGCGTAAGTTTCGCTGGCGCTCATTCCATCACTCCTGATAGCCGGTCCTTCTCTTGGCCGACATTTTATATAGTCCTAGTCCATTACCTAGCGCAGTGGAAACCGGCTCGCGCTTAAGAAAATGCGACAAACAATGATCAAGAGCCGTTCCGTAAAATCAGTATATATTGAAACGGCTCTGGATCGACGGGACATATACTGGCGCTCGGGCCCTACGGCAATCCGCCTGGAGGGGGTTGGCCGCCTGAAGGTCGCTTGGAAGCTTGTTTCAAGCACAGCAAAACCCCGCTTAATAGCGGAGTCGACAGGAAGGGGGGTATTTTAGGCGACGCGCTGTAGGCTCAACGCCGTCCAGGCGTCATCAAGCGCCTCCAGCAGTGCGAACATATGATCATCCGTATGCAGGGGCGTTGGCGTCAAACGAAGCCGTTCCGTACCCTTTGGCACAGTTGGGTAATTGATCGGCTGAACATAGATATTATGGCACTGCAGAAGATAATCCGTCACTTTTTTGCATTGCACCGGATCGCCAACTTTAACTGGTACGATGTGACTGACGGACGGCATCACCGGCAATCCGGCATCGGTGAGGAGAGACTTCAATCGCGCTGCGCGTTCTTGATGCACTTCGCGAAGTTGCGGAGATACTTTTAAGGTCTCAACACTCGCCAACGCGCCCGCAACCAAAACCGGCGATAGCGCTGTCGTAAAAATAAAACCAGACGCATATGATCTGATGGCGTCGATGATGGCGGCGTTGGCTGCAATATAACCGCCCATCACGCCGAAGGCTTTGCCCAATGTGCCCTCGATAATATCGATGCGATCGGAAACGCCGTCTCTTTCAGCGATGCCGCCGCCTCGAGGGCCGTAGAGACCAACCGCATGCACCTCATCGAGATAAGTGAATGCATTATACTTCTCGGCCAGGTCGCAAATCTCAGGCAAAGGCGCGATGTCGCCATCCATAGAATAGACCGACTCAAAGGCGATGACTTTCGGCCGCTCGAGCGGTAATTCCGATAACATATCTTCGAGATGTTCCAGGTCATTGTGACGCCAGATGCGCTTTACCGAGCGCCCGCCGCGAATGCCTTCGATCATTGAAGCGTGATTGAGTTCATCGGACAAGATCACACAATCGGGAAGAATACGGGCAATCGTCGATAGGGTCGCTTCGTTGGAGACATAGCCTGAGGTAAATAGCAAAGCCGATTCTTTGCCGTGGAGATCGGCGAGCGAACGCTCAAGGCGGACATGGAAATGCGTCGTGCCGGCAATATTACGAGTCCCACCCGCCCCGGCGCCGACTTTATCCACCGCCTCGCGCATGGCATTCACAACGTTAGGATGCTGACCCATGCCCAGATAATCATTGGAGCACCAAACGGTGATCTCGCGCGTCTCTTCACCGCCTTCGGGGTGATAATGCGCTTTAGGAAAGCTGCCTTTGATGCGCTCAATATCAGCGAAGACCCGATAACGCCCTTCAGCTCGAACGGCGGCGACAGCCGCCTCAAACGCTTGATTGTAGTTAACCATAATTATCCACATCTACCACATTTTGACCAACATAATTAACCAACACCGCCCATCATTGGCTAGCGGAAAATGGTTACTAAACGATGGACCGATGGCCGCATCACGGTCAACAGATTACTGACCGCTTACGATAATAAGCAGCCCATCAAAGTGTTGAGAATCGTTCGCAGTTAGGTGTGGGTATCGCAATAAATTTGCTAGAGCGGTTCCGAGTTTAATTGAATCATGGAACCGCTCTAAGCTCTTGTTTGTCGCATTTCCTTCACGCGAACCGGCCTCATCCTGAGGTGCTCGGCCAAAGGCCGAGCCTCGAAGGACCCACTTCGCTCGGAAATGCTCTAGAGACGGAACCGCACCTGGTCCGCCCAAAACCGCTCAAGACGTTGCAATGTTTTGTTGGTGTCGGTGATCAGGGAGATATCAACGCCACCGACCTGTTCCACTGACGTCAGCTGCCGCTCAAACAGTGCGTTTAGGCTATCACGGACCTCCAGGCCCATTTCCGTCAGCGACACCCGCTTGGAGCGTCGATCTGTGTTGGAGCGTTCGTCGCGAATATAGCCTTTTTCCACAAGCTGCTTCAGATTGTAGGATACGTTTGAACCAAGATAATGCCCGCGGGAGCGAAGCTCACCAGGCGTTAGTTCTGCATCACCAATATTATAGAGCAGCAGCGCTTGCACAGAATTGATATCCGTCTGGCTAAGGCGCTCCAGCTCATCCTTGATCACATCCAGCAATTGACGGTGTAACCGCTCTACCAAATGCAACAATTGCAGATATCCAGCCTGCAACGCGCTCGGGTCTGGTGTTGTAGTCGTTTCCGCCTGTCCAATAACTTGAGATTGCATTGCCTCGTGACCCGCCATGATGTTTATACTCACTAATAGAAACCTATTCGATGCAATCTATACCGACATATCTAAAAGCGCCGTTAAGCTCGACCCTTCAATTTGAAATCAAATTCTAAGAAGTGCAGTAATGGGATTGATCGACAATGGCGCTACTAACAGCCAAAACGTATAACGGAATATGAACAACCCCGCCCTCGCCCGCTATCCAGCCACCAGACTGCGCCGTCCGCGCATGGCTGGGTGGTCGCGTCGCTTGTTCGCAGAAGCCCGCTTGGGACCTGATGATTTCATCTGGGCGATTATATTAATTGAAGGACAGAATGTCCGCGAACCAATCGCGGCCATGCCTGGCGTCTGTCGTCTGTCCATTGATGAAGCGGTGAAGGCGGCAAAGCACGCTGTCTCACTGGGTATTCCGGCTCTGGCGCTATTTCCCTATACGGATGCGAACGACAGGACCCCAAAGGGTGAAGAGGCATTAAATCCGGACAATTTGATGTGCCGCGCAGCGCGCGCCATTAAAGACGCCGTTCCGGAAATTGGCCTGATGGCTGATGTGGCCCTCGACCCTTATACCGACCATGGCCATGATGGCTTGTTGCAGGACGGTGAAATATTAAACGATCAAACCATCGATATTCTTGTCCAGCAGGCAATCATCGAAGCGCAGGCGGGTTTTGATATTATAGCGCCCTCCGACATGATGGATGGACGCATCGGCGCCATTCGCAATGGGCTAGACGCTAAAGGGCTGCACAATGTCCAGATTATGGCTTATGCGGCAAAATACGCATCGGCTTTTTATGGGCCCTATCGCGAAGCCATCGGATCTGCCGGAGTTCTAAAAGGAGACAAACGCACCTATCAGATGGACCCAGCCAATAGCGATGAGGCATTGCGCGAAGTCGCCATGGACCTTGCCGAGGGCGCGGATAGCATCATGATTAAACCCGGTATGCCCTATCTTGATATCATCCGGCGGGTTAAAGACGCATTTCAGGCGCCGACTTTCGCATTCCAGGTATCGGGCGAATACGCGATGATCAAAGCAGCCGCTCAAAATGGTTGGCTCGACGGAGAGCGTGCAATGATTGAATCACTCATTTCTTTTAAGCGCGCTGGCGCTAATGGCATCGTTACCTATTTCGCGGCCGAAGCTGCAGAAGCACTGCAACGTTAACCATAATATTCCCCAGAGGGTGATCTAATTTACCAACCCACATCCACTCGGGGTGTTGGTTATGCTGTATATATGCATTTTCATAAATTGTGCGTCTACGGATATATTTACCATAAACAAATATTAAAATTAACCGTTTGGTCTGGTTATTGCAAAGCTTAAGGCACGAGCCACTCCCATCGATTGGGATAGGCGCCGCCTTAGTATAGTGTATCAACCGGGGACTCTTCATGCGTATTTTCTCAAAACTGGCCACGTCTGTGCTGTGCGCAGCCAGCCTTGGCGTATTTGGCGCGGCACTCGCGACTCCTGTCAGCTTTTCAAACATTACCGCCAGTTGGACTGATATTAGCCCGGCAACAGGTATTACTATTTCCAACAATAACTCAGCGAACCCGTCCATGCGCTGGGGAACACCGGCCACAAATGCCGGACAAAGCGGCTATGATTTCCTCGCAGCAGGAGACTTTAGCGTCAACGCACCGCCAAACCAGCAAGTCACGCTTGGCACATTCAGCCATCTGAACAACCCAATCACAGGCACATCGCTGAGCTCAGCAACGCTAAATGTTGCAATCGATATCGCGATAAACGGTGTCGATCAGGGATCGCGAAATTTCATGTTCGATTTCTCACATTTTGAAACGCCAAACAACGCAAATCCATGCGCTAATGGCGGTGCGAATGGGTCTGGCGTCAACGTCAATGGCTGCGCCGATCTCGTCACCGTTACGAACAACAATCTGTCAGAGGACTTCCTTGTAGACGGCGTTCTTTACACAATCGCGATCCTCGGCTTCAAAGTTGGTGATGACATCGTATCCACTTTTGAAACAATTGAGCGGATGACCAACAATGCCGTGTTGATTGCGACAATCACTGTTGCTGAAGTGCCGATTCCAGGCGCTCTTATCTTGATGCTGAGTGGTGTTATGGGCCTTGGTTTTGCAGGCCGCACCAAAAAGAAAGCTTAATAGATTATTCATACGGCGTTCCGCCGCATGTTAAGCAAGATCACGCCCGCTGCTGAGCGGGCGTTTTTTTATTCAGCCGCCGCCATAGCCGCCCTTAGGTTTGAAGGTTTTTCGAAGGGCTGCGTAGACGGGTAAAAAGCCAAGCGCGATCGCCGCCTTGATGGCAAAGTCACCAACCATCCAATTTAGCCACGGGTCGCTGGCGCCAAGATAAACGCCGGGAAAATAGATCAATCCCTGAACCACATAGCTGCTAAGGGCCGCAATCAACGGCGCGCGCCACCACCGTAAGCCACCCCGTAAAATGTCATAGGCGCTGGCGGCAAAATATTGCCCGGCCATGGCGCTCGAAACGAATACAACCGTAAAGCGGACCGAGGGCATGTCACCCTCTACTAGCGTCGGCGTCAGATAGGATAGCTCTGCAAAAACCGCTAACGCCGCCAACCCCCATGCTGCTGTGACCACCCGCGAAGCTTCGTCCCCACCATATTTGCGAGCGAACAGTATTGCGATGAACGGCGCAAACGCCATCACAAAGCCACCGCGCGTGAGCCAGTTGGATGGCTTTAGCGCAGCATCAGCGCCAAACAGCCCATCCAGGGCATGCACTGGCAAGTCGATTGTCAGGAAAGAAACCAAAAGAATTGGTGTGAGGACCACGGCCAGGAGAGCCAGGCGGCCGAGCGCCAAACCAAACTCGCCTATTTGGCGGGCGAGACGCTGAAGGGCCGTTTCTCTAGGCTGGCGCCGTTCGACGGCGGCCGTGGCTTCCATATCGCCAGTCCTTAATTTTCGGGCCGGTCGAATCAGGAATCGCGACAGCCCTTAGGAAGCTTTGGCGAGTTTCCGCTTAACTTTCAAGGCATTCGACGACAATTGAGTGTCATCGGCCTTCACCAGATAGGCGTCGAGCCCACCCACATGGTCAATCGTCCGCAGCGCAGCGGCGGCAATGCGGAATTTAAAGCCCTGGTCGAGTTTTTCAGAATGCAGGGTAACATTGCACAGATTTGGCAAAAAGCGCCGCTTGGTTCTGTTTTTAGCGTGGGAAACATTGTGCCCGGATTGGGGACCAATACCCGATAATTCACAGCGGCGCGCCATCTGTCTAGCCTTGCATTTTGAGAGGGAACGCGCTGAAATCTGAGGCCGCGACACCCAAATCTGAAATCTTAAATTGAGCCGCGTCCCTTAACCGAGGCGCGCCGGGGCGTCAAGCAATTTGCGCCCAGAGATTGAGCCTTTAACCACGACTCTTATATAATAGACCTTGCAGCATCCAGATCCCCATATCCCCTTGTCCTCTTACCTATCTTTTGACAATCACTCTCCCGCTGGCGGTGGGCGCATAACTGCAGTGCTGGGCCCCACCAATACGGGCAAAACTCACTACGCGCTGGAGCGGATGCTCGCCCATCGCTCAGGGATGATCGGCCTACCCCTGCGCCTCCTCGCCCGAGAGATCTATGACCGCATTGTCGAGATGCGCGGCCCCCGCGAAGTCGCCCTGGTTACCGGCGAAGAAAAAATCATCCCACCAAATGCCCGTTATTGGGTGGCGACCGTCGAGGCCATGCCACTGGAGCGCAAAGTTGAATTCCTTGCGATTGACGAGGTTCAACTCGCAGCTGATCCAGAACGCGGCCGTGTCTTTACCTCACGCATACTCCATGCGCGAGGGATTTCGGAAACACTGTTTCTCGGCTCCGACACCATGCGGCCCATTCTACAGCGCTTGTTTCGCGATATTCAGTTCCTTGCACGGGAACGGTTTTCAACACTCACTTATACGGGACCGAAGAAAGTCACGCGCCTGCCCCGCCGTACAGCGATCGTCGCCTTCTCGTCAGACGCCGTTTACACCATCGCCGAATTGATCCGCAGACAGAGAGGGGGCGCCGCCGTCATCCTCGGGGCGCTCTCCCCACGCACACGCAACGCCCAGGCCGAGCTTTATCAATCGGGCGAAGTTGATTTTCTTGTGGCCACCGATGCGATCGGCATGGGGCTGAATATGGATATTGACCATGTGGCCTTCGCCGCAAAGCGTAAATTTGATGGTCGCGCTACCCGTGATCTAAGGCCCGCAGAAATGGCCCAGATTGCCGGACGGGCTGGGCGCCATATCCGCGATGGCACATTTGGCGTCACCGTAGATTGCCGTCCCCTTGATGAAGATCTCGTCCGCGCAATTGAAGAGCATGAATTTGATCCCGTAACAGCATTGCAATGGCGATCAGAACATGTGGATTTTTCATCCATCCCGGCCCTCCTCAACGCATTGGCGATACGGCCGGAGCGACGGGAATTCCATCGCGCCCGACGCGCCGACGACGAGGATGCATTGCATCGCCTGGTCGCGCGCCCAGAAATTCGCTCAATAGCAACTGGGGGCGCCGCCCTCTCAACCCTTTGGGACATTTGCCAGATCCCTGACTTTAGAAAAATCGCCATGGACCGACATTCGCTGCTCCTTGGCGATCTCTACCTTCTATTGATGAATGAGGGACGGATCAGTGATGCATTTTTGCACTCCCATATAGAAAGTCTTGATCGGTTTGACGGAGATATCGATGCGCTTTCCTCGCGCATTGCCCATATTCGCACCTGGACCTATCTTTCTCACCGCACCGCATGGCTTGAAAATGCCCCTTATTGGCAAGAGCGTGCACGCGCGATAGAAGACAAGTTATCGGATGCGTTGCATGATAAACTAACGCAACGTTTTGTTGACCGGCGCACATCAACTTTGCTGAAACGGCTAAAGGATGATGAGCCATTATTGGCTGGCGTCACCGAAAATGGAGAAGTGATTGTGGAAGGCCAATTCATCGGCCGCCTTTTGGGTTTTGAGTTTATCGTCGATCCGCGTGCGTCGGGCGCCGAGGCAAAATCTTTGCGCAATGCAGGCGAAAAAGCGCTGCGCCCAGTCCTGGCGGCGCGCGCTGCGGCGCTGGCCAATGCGGATTCGGATGAGCTGACCCTCGCCGATGATGCAACCGTCTGGTGGCGCTCTGCGCAAGTGGCAAAGCTCGTGAAAGGGCCCGCAGCATTGCGCCCCGATGTCATCATCTCCGGGCAGAACGACATTACACCCAACATGCGTGGCAGGGTGGAAGACCGCCTGAAAGATTTTGTCGCAGCAAAAATTGAAGGCCTGCTCGGGCCGTTGATCAAGCTCCAGACCGGGGCAAATGACGAAAGCGAACGAGGCCTACAGGGTATCACCAAGGGGGTGGCTTATCGTGTCGTTGAGAATTTCGGCGCGACCTCCCGAGTCCAGTTCGGTGACGATCTAAAACAGATCGATCAAAATGAGCGCTCAAAGCTGCGCAAAATCGGCATGCGTTTTGGCGAATATACGCTGCATATGCCAGCATTATTAAAACCTGCACCCGCGCGTCTCCTGACAATGCTTTGGGCCTTGTGGACAGAAAAACACCCGAGCGACGCCCCACCGCCAAAAGCTGGCCTGGTCTCAATTGAGATGACTGAAAAACTTCCACATGCTTATTATTATGCCGCCGGCTACCGCCCTTCGGGTCAACGAGCCGTGCGCATCGATATGCTTGAGCGGCTTGCCGGGCTTGTTCGAACCGCGCGCAACGAGGCGAATATGCGCGAAGGCTTTGAAGCAACCTCGCAAATGATGTCACTGGTCGGGTGTTCCGGCGAAGACTTCGAGGCGATCTTGCGCTCCCTCGGCTTTAGAAAAAACATTGTCAAACGAAAGCCCGCCGCTAAAGCCCCCACACCGGAAACTCTTGACGCAAAGCCTGAAGCTGTGACGACCGAAGCAGATAAGGCAAAAACTGTAGAAGTAACGGCACCCATTCCTGAAGCGGAAAACGTCCAAGCGAGTGATGTTTCAGTTTCAGAAAAGCCGAACGAAATATCTGAACCAGCTGTGGCGCCACAAGCGGCTAACGATGGAGCGGAGAACAATCAATCTGCAGAAGCAAAGCCAGATGGAGCGGCAAACCAAACTGTTCCCGTTGAAGTACAAACGGAAGTAGTTCAATCAGGTGAGGCAATGCCGCCCGCTCCAACCTCTGTTGACGCCGCTACTGAACAATCTGAAACCGGTGAAACGCCCGTAGAAGAAGTAGAACTTGCGCTCTGGCGCCCTGCCCCGCGCAAGCCTGCTCATCGACCAAAGACGAACCATAAGGCGAAATCTGGCGAACAGTCGAACAAGTCAGAGCGCAATACTCGCCATAAAAAAGGCAAAGGCGGTCCACAAAATCGCGACCACTCATCTAAACCGCGCCGCCAACCGCATCGCGAGAAAAAGGCTGATCCAAATTCGCCCTTCGCAGTTCTTGCGGGCTTAAAGAGCGAGCTTTCGAAATCACAAAGCAACACCGCCAAAAAAGCTGCCGAGAAGGCTGAATGACAATCGCCAATGGCGCTGATGTCGATGTCTCTGATCCGAGCGCCCAACGTATTGACCGATGGCTATGGTGCGCCCGCTTTTTTAAAACCCGCTCTATCGCTGCTAAATTTATTTCCGACGGCTCTATTCGTCTCACTCGCACTGAGATTGTCATGCGCATTAAGAAGCCAAGTTTTCTGATCCGCCCGGGCGACATATTAGTATTTTCGAGAAATGAGCATGCATGCATCATCAACATTTTGAGCCTCGCTAAGCGTCGCGGCCCCGCCACCGAGGCGCAAATGCTGTATGAGGATCAATCTCCACCACTACCGCCTAAACCAGAACGCCATATTGATCCATTCGGACGAGAGGCTGGCTCCGGACGCCCGACAAAAAAAGACCGCCGCGCTCTGGATGCGCTAAAAACTACCTAACTCAACCCTTTTAAGAGGCATCTATGTTTAAGAAATTATTTGGTAACAACGACAAACAGCCCGAAGCGGCAGCCAACACCACCGACCCTATGCAGCTCGCCCTGGCGACGCTGTTCGTTGAAGCCGCCCGCGCCGATGAAAAATATGAAGACCATGAAATTGCAATCATCGACAAATTTCTAGCGGCAAAATTTTCCCTGTCGCCCGACGAAGTAAAAACCTTGCGCGCAGAAGCTGAAGAAACCCAGGCAAACGCCCTCGACATTCAGCGCTATACGAAAACCGCCAAAGAGATGTCCGGAGATGACAAAATCGCCTTTATCGAGCAGCTCTGGGAAATCGTTCTCTCTGACGGAGACCGCGACCCGTTTGAAGACACGCTGATCCGCAGAATTTGCGGCCTGATCTATGTAGAGGACCGCGATAGCGGCGCCGCAAGAGCCCGCGTTGCGGCGCGTCTTAGTGCCCAACCGAAAAGTCCTGAAAAGCGTTAAGGCGCTGATCATCAGACGTTCGCTTCAAAGAATTCATATGTCTCCGGCTCTAAACCAAAAGAATAAGTGTCTGGCCAGCCCGTTTTGTGGTGTATGAACGTCTGCCTGTAACCGCTTTTCGTCTTTTGCCAAGTTTTCGGTCAGACACTTGAATAAAGCTAAGGAATTATCGCCAAACACATGCTTGCGTCCAGGGCGTAAGCCAGTAGATAAAGGCAAAGCTCGGTTCCCACTTCGCGAGGAAATGCTCTAGGAGCGCTTAAACATGACTTATGTAGTGACTGACGCATGCATCAAATGCAAATACACCGATTGCGTCGAGGTATGCCCGGTAGATTGCTTCTACGAGGGTGAGAATATGCTGGTTATTCACCCCGACGAATGTATCGATTGCGGCGTTTGCGAGCCTGAATGCCCCATTGAAGCGATCCTCCCCGATACCGAGGGCAATGTTGACAAATGGGTTGAGCTCAACACCAAATTCGCTGCCACATGGCCTAATATCACCCAGAAGATGGACCCCCTCCCCGAAGCCGATAAATTCGCTGAGGAAAAGGGTAAGCTCGATAAATATTTTAGTGAGAAGCCTGGCGAGGGCTCTTAAAACCAGCCTCCCGTCGGCCCCCGTCTGCCAGATGTGGCGCCGGGTGATATTTTATGCTATGATGTCCGCTGAATATCAGATTTTGACGCGGCGAGCTGTCCTCGCTAAGGCTTTAGGAAACATCAGCAACCACCTGAAAAATAAGACTTTTAAACAGCCCAACTCAGCGGGCATCAAGCCTCCATGGACAGATTGCATGAAGGCGTCATGCCAGTTGCGACCCAGCTCGTTTGGCGGGAAATAACGGCCCCAGTCCGAACCATCCATTAGCGCCCAGCAGATAGCGGGCGTCAGGCAGAAAGATAAAACATACTCATGGCGACGAAAAAAGCGACCAAAGCCAAAACAACTCAAAAAAAAGCTCCAGCCAAAAAGGCGGCGCCCGCTAAAGCCAAAGCCGTAAAAAAGGCGCCTGCGAAGAAGGCGACCCCAAAGAAAGCAGCGCCAAAGAAGGCCGCAGCCAAGAAAACGCCTGCAAAAAAAGCCGCGGCGAAAAAGACAGCCAAGAAGACCACAGCGGCAAAACCTACGGTAAAAAAAGCACCGGCGAAAAAGGCCGCAGCCAAGAAAGCTGTGCCCAAGAAAGCGCCCGCAAAAAAAGCCGCAGCTAAAAAAACGGCGAAAAAGAAAAAAGCTGTAAGAACAGTGCCGCCGAAATCTGCAAAGGAAACCAAAGCGGCAAAAGAACGTATCGCCGCCATGTTAAAGCCAAAGCCGAAACCAAAACATGTTGGTCAGGCGCCGCGCAAAACCACTGTTGCCGCTTCGATCCCCGTGCCAACCCACACACCGCCAAAGGAAACACCGCAAGCGGACGCCAAGGCTTCAAAAAATCTTGAAGCCTCCACCGATGCCAAACAGGACTTTAAAGTCCATGACCAGGTGGTTTATCCGGCCCATGGCGTTGGCAAAATCGTCAAGCTGGAGAAGCAAGAAGTCGCAGGCATATCCATCGAGTTATTCGTCATCAATTTCGAACAAGAAAAGATGAGGCTGCGCGTCCCCACCGGTAAAGCCAAGCTTGCCGGAATGCGCCCGCTTTCCAGCGATAAAGCCATCAAAGACTCCATTAATACGCTGAAAGGGCGCGCCCGCATCAAGCGTACCATGTGGAGCCGACGCGCCCAGGAGTATGATGCCAAGATCAATTCCGGTGACATCAAACTCGTTGCAGAAGTCGTCCGTGACCTTTTCCGGGCAGGTGATCAACCGGAACAAAGCTACTCTGAACGCCAGCTTTTTGAAGCCGCCCTTGACCGTATGGCGAGAGAAGTCGCTGCTGTGCGCAAAGTTGACCTCGGCAAAGCAATCGAAGAGCTGGATTCTACGCTCCAGAAAAAAGCTGCAGCGGCATCTGCTGCCGCAGCAGCTACAGCAGCAGCGGCCGCAGCAGCGGCTGAAGCTGAGGCTGAGAAAAACGACGCAGCCTAACTTTTGAGCCGCCTTCCCGTAAATTAGATTATTTTCTGACCCCAACCTTCATGGGGTCAGAAAATTCTATCTGACGACGGTGCGTGAGGTCGATTGAAGGACCGTTGATATCCACCACAAATCCGCGAACTCGTATCTTTGCGCCCTCAAGCGCCGCCAGATCAAACTCATCGCGAAGCCATCGACGATAAAGAGAGGATTTGGCGCTGGCCGTAAAGTCCGTGCGGTAATCATCTCCAAAGTTTAAGTAAAACCGGCTTCTTGTCGCTCGCGCACTGACGACGATCCCTTCAACCACATGATATCCGTCAATCGCGGCATTAGCATTGAGCGCATCAACAATCTTATATGCTGCCAGCGCCCACATGCCTCTACCGCCTTCACGCGCTTTGCGCTCCACTTCCAGTAAATGATCGATAAAGGCGTGATCATCTGTTTGAGGGGCCACACGCGCCGCGCCAATCGCCAGCATCTGTTCTTGCAGTGTTACCTTGACGCCAAAACCAAAGGCTTTCACCACGCGCGCGTTCCACCGGGTTTTTGGCGCTGTGTCTTCAATCTCTAAGTTTGTTGTCTCTATGAAACCCTGGAGATGCGCCATTGCTTGCGTAAAAAAAGGCGCCTGGGTTTTCCCGAGCACATAGGCTGAAGGCGCGCGAATATCCGATAAGATAAATTCCTGGTCGCCAATGCGAAACCGGTCACCGCCAGTGGCAATGGCCCCGCTAACAGCTCTGGCTGTGATGGGAAGCATGAACAACGCCGACGTAGCGCTTGTTAAAAATCCTCGCCGTTTCATCCTGACGCCAATACCCGCACCTTCGATTTGGCGGCGCGGCCATTCTGGTCAACCACGGTGACGTCGTAAAAGCCCGCCTCGGGCGGATACCAGATAGGCTGGCCGCTTGAAGCGTCTTGGCGTATGGGCTCGCCATCCACATACCATTGATATCGAGCGCTACCGCCCCTTGCTGCAAATGAAAATCCGCGCGTTGCGCCCGACATATAAACTTCTACGCCATCACGAGGGAATATAATTTCCGGCGGAAGACTATCAGCTCGCTGATTGAAGCGCGCCAACCCAATCGCCGGCGCTTCACCTTCATCGTTTTGGCTCTCCCCACTCACCTGACCCAGCATATCATAGACATCAAACAGCAAAGGCGCGGCCGCCTTGCGACCGGTCTCCCCCGGGCGCGGCGCCCCATTGGCAAAGCCAACCCAGACGACAACTGTAAACCCTCCCCCATGCCCTGCCGCCCAGGCATCGCGATAGCCGTAGGAGGTTCCCGTCTTGAACGCGACGCGCGTTGCTGATTTTGAAAGCGATGCGGGTACGCGGCCCGATAAAGACGGCGCATTAGCCAGAATAGCGCTCACACGGCGAGCCGTGTCTTCAGAAAATAGCCGGTAAGGTTTTGCTTCCCCGCTAATTGCCGCCTCAGTCCAAACCAGTGGTTTCACAACGCCATCTGTCCCAAGCGCTGCGTAAAGCGTTGCGATATCCTGGGCAGTAACCCCGGCGCCCCCAAGCGCCAAAGCGAGCCCATATTTTTTGTCAGCGCGTTTGGGCGTTTTTAAAGTGACGCCAGCGGCTTTCATGAGGGCCGCAAAGCGCGAGGCTCCAATCCGCTCCAGCATGGTGACGGCAGGCAAATTCAAAGAATGCTGCAGAGCTTCGCGCACTTTCACTTCACCGCGGAAAGAACGGTCAAAGTTTTCTGGTGTGTAGTCGCCAAAGGCGCGCGGCATATCATCAATCACAGTGTCAGGACCGGCAAACCCATCTTGAAACGCCAGCGCATAGATGAACGGCTTTAAAGTGGAACCCGGTGAGCGAGTCGCGGCGGTCAGATCAAGCCACCCGCCATCAACATCGAGCCCCGATGAACCAACCGCAGCGCGCACCGCACGGGTATCATTCTCGATGATCAATAATGATGCTGTAGCGCCGTCTTCAAAATTTCCCACATAAGATCGAAGCAATGTCTCGGCACGCGCCTGTAAGGATGCATCAATCGTCGAATGAACAATGCCCGACGGCAGGTCCCCGGCAAGGCGATGCGCGGTATGATAAGCAGCTTTCGAAAAATGTTTGCGTTGTGACGGAAGATTTGTGTCCCGGGCCTCTTCCATAAGAGCCGGTGTCAAAGCGCCAAACGCAACAAACTTCTCCAGCACTTCGTTTCGCGCCGCCTTCGCCGCAACCAACCGCCGATCTGGGCGGCGCGCTTCTGGCGCTTGCGGTAACGCAATCAACAACGCCTGCTCAGCGGCGGTAAGCCTGATCGGCTCTTTATCATAATAGATGAGACTCGCGGCGCGCACCCCTTCAATATTGCCGCCATAGGGCGCTAACGTCAGATAAAGTTCCAGGATTTCCGTCTTCGATAACCGCCGTTCAATTTGCAGCGCCCGGATCATCTCGATCGCTTTTGAGGTGAAAGTTCGGGAACGCGGTTCCAACAAACGTGCTGTCTGCATGGTGATAGTCGATGCGCCCGATACTATCCGCCGGGCCTTTAGCGCAGAGCGCCCCGCGCGCACTATCGCCGCCAGGTCCACACCGCTATGGTCCCAGAATCTTTTGTCTTCTATCATCACCAGACGGTCGATAAAAACCGGATCGATTTTCTTTAAGTCTGCTTTGAAGCGCCACCGTCCATCATCACTGGTAAACGCGTGCAGCCACTGCTCATCGCGATCAACGACCAACGGCGATAATTTTTCCGCGCGCTCCAGCGGCGGCGGCAACAGCAAATCCAGCACAGCAATACCGGCGATCACCAGAGCCAAACCAGCAACCGACCAGTATTTTATATGCACGCGCCCGATCACCTGGCTTCTGCGATGGTGACACGCCCAACACCCGTGCGAGCATAGACGTCCGGACGATACATATCTTCAATCGCCGCGCCCGGCATCACGTAAGAACCGGGCGTCACCGCGCGTACAATATAGGCAAGCCTGAATGTCTTTTTGCCGCGCACATCCACCGCCGCAACAAATCGATCGTCGCGGGCCTCAGCCACACGCGTGCTAGAGATTTCCCCGATCCAGCGATAGGGTCCCGTTCTCTCATTGCCACCTCCATCATTGGGCCCAAGGATCGTCTCGATCTCAAATCCGGCCGGCAAGAGATCGGCAATCACTGCTGGATGTAGCCGGTCATCCTGCGCCGCGCCGCTGATTACAATCACGAAGCGATCATTCTGGCGAGCCTCAGATAACACCACTGGACGACCATCCCGGGTTGCCACGCGCTTGGTAAGGGTAAAGCCCTGATTGACCGCAGTTGGCGCAGTTTTGGGCGCTCCCGATATGGTCAGAGAGCGGAATATTTGCCCATCACCATCATTGCGATAGGAAATCCCCTCACCGATATCTCCCGCAGCTGGCGTGAAGGATGGTGCGGGCGAAAGATTTGGAATGGTTTGGCCATCCACAGCGATCGACACTGATCCCAGCACGCAGCAATGCTTGAGACGCCAGCAACACGAATGCTTTTTCTTGCGTGTGCATCCGGTTCGGGTCTTTCATGGCTGCAATAAATTTCTCCGTCAGCCCTTCGATCTTGTTGGTTTGCCCAACTTCGGCGGCGAGCGCCAAAATGCCCGACACATCACGCAGCTGCGTCTGGTAGTAATCGCCGGTATTATCCCAGCCGATAGCAGCTATGGCTTTGTTAATAGCGCTGTTTGCGCGGGCACGATCCCCCATCATGGCAAGCGCAGCGCCAATATGCGCTTTGGCCAAGGGACTGGGCGTCCCCTCTAACAGCGTATCATGGAAGTAACGCAAGTCCGACAAGCTCGCCTGCCCCGCGCGCGCCAGCACATAGAGTGCATAGGCCGCAGACCGACGACGTAAGAACTGCGTTGTGTCATTGGAATACTGACTCTCCTGAACACGTGTTTGATAGCTCGCCGAATACCAACGATCCACGCGCGCAATGTTGCCAAGTGATTCATAGGCCTTATCGAGAGCGGCTTGCGGCACGCCATAGCCCTCGTTTTTCGCGCGATAGAGGAAGTCGGTCACATAAGCGCCAAGCCAGGGCGACGCCCAGCGATCACCAACACGCCACAAACCAATGGCGCCGTCCGGCCCCTGACGATTGAGCAGCTTGTTGATGGCTTTTTGTACACGCGGACGGATCGCTCTTTCCGGACCACGACCCACTTCTCCGCCGAGAACATCGACAAAGAGAAGCGGCATCGCCGAACTCGTAAGCTGTTCAGAGCACCCATAAGGATATCGATAAAGCGCATCGAGCAATGGTCCCGGCTCTACCCCGCGTAATCGCGAGAACGAAACTGCGATCTCGGTCGAGCCAGGGATATAAGACTGGCTTACCGCCTGCGTTAACTCAAACGTCTCTCCAGGAGCGAGCGCAGTCGTCGTGGTTTGCGTCACCGGGAAATAAGGCGTGCGCGCTTGGATCGGATAAGAACGCGATACGGAAAACCCGTCTGGCCCTTCGACCGACAGAGTAACTGCGCCAATCCCGATTTCTCCCGTTTCAAGTGAAAAGCTCTGCGTCTCTTTCTGACCTTTCGCCAACGTGAATGTCTGAGACGTGGAGAGGCTAATCGGGCCATCACCAGATAGTGACACAACATAATCACCCGCTGCGCCATCGACATTATCGATGAGCAATGTTGCCGTCGCCTTATCACCCGGCGCCACAAAACGCGGCAGCGCCAGCTCAGCCGGGACCTTATCACGAACCGTCATCGGTTCTGCATCCGCACCGAGCTTATCCGCCGACCAGGCAACCGCCATCAACCGGAGCTCACCATTAAAATCTGGGACTTCAATCGGGGCCGTGACCTTGCCGTCATCACCCACCGTCAACATCCCCGTAAAGAGCGCCACGGATTTCGTTGGCACCACGGTAAGACCTTCCCCACCAAGCTGGTCACCGCCAAAGCGTGCAGCAGCGCCAAGATTGGCGTGGAGAATTCGTCCGTAGTCATCTCGTATTTCAACACCCAGGCGTTTCTGGCCATAGAAATAGTCAACCGGGTCCGGTGACTTGAATTTCGTCAGGCGCAAAATCCCTTCATCTACGGCCGCAACCGTCATCATCACTTTTGATCCGGAGGCAGCACCATCGACCGCTATCTCGAGGTCAAGCTTTTGACGCGGGCGAAAGACATCAGGAACACTGATCTCAACATCGAGCTTACGCGCTGACATGTCGAAAGGCACATAAGCGACTGCCATGGCCCGCCGCGGGACCGGTTGTTCACCCGGATCGCGCGGCGTCACGACACTTACCATGACATAAAAGCCAGCGCCCCAGGATGGATCCGTGTCGATGATAATCTCGCGGCCATTCTCGCCGACCTTCATGCGCTTTACGAAATGCACCCGATCCGTCGCCACCGCGATGATCGCCTCCCCTCCATAAGGAGGATTGAGGTAGAGCCGCGCCCTTGCGCCTGGCGTTACCTTATCATTTTGCAGCGTTAATGCCGCCTGATCAGGCGTATCTGCGCCAGAGGCGTATGACCGCCACCCTACATAAAACCGGATGTCGCTGGCTTCTTTGCCGCCAGCGCGCGTCGCCGTCAGGCGATAGGTTCCGTGATCAAGGCGCTGGGAGACAAGGCTCGCGAGCTTCTCTCGCCCCGTTTGCCCGCGCCCCTCAGCAATCAGAATATCCCGGAAAGACCGACGCCACCGCCATCGCCCGCCTTCGCGATACCAGTCGAACCAATAGTCCTCTTCAACAAGTTTCCATTCCAATTCGCCGTCAGCGACATTGCCTTCCCAGTCGATGAGAACGGCATCAATCTCTACCACTTCACCCTGACCAAAACTTGACTGATCATTGGCGAGCTTCAAGCCAACATAATAATCATCCGGGCGCACCGGAATGCGCGCACTTTCGCGCACTACCCGCCCGCCGGGCTCGACGACGCCGACCACAAGGTCCGCGCGCATTGGGGCGCCATAGCCTTTGGGCGCGTCATCAACATTCAGCGCCACACTGGCTTTGCCCTCGCCATCGGTCGTAGTGTTGGCGAGACGCAAAAACCGCTCATCGAACCGGCCATTGACCGGACCAAACCGATATTTCGAAAAATCCGGAAACGGGTTGGGGTCAAGGCGCAAACGCGCTTCTGATTCTACGGCCAAACCACTTGCTGGCGCGCCATAAAGATAACGACTTTCAACCGTAACACTGCGCTCTTCGCCTGGGCGGATGGGACTTTTTTCGTCCGTTTCGATTGTGACCTCGAGGCGCTGCGGCACAAAATCTTCAACGGAAAATGCGCCCGACCCGATAAGACCATCATAGCCATCGGCCTTCACTTCAATGCGCCAGACACCACGCGGCGCCGAGTCAGGAATATCGTAATCAAAACTAAAGGCGCCAATTTCAAGCGTCTCGATCCGCTGGTTTTGCGCCTCCGTAAAATTGGGGCGGCGAAGGGTTACAGTGAGCGGCCTGTCATCAATGGCGGTCCCCGCGTCATTACGGATCATGCCTGAAATATGGGCAGTCTCTCCGGGGCGATAAATCCCGCGATCAAGATAGACATATCCATCAAGCCGCGACGGCGCCGAGCGTCCATCCACATTACGATCAGAAAGATCGAGGGGGGAACGGCTGAGATCAAGCGCTGCAAAATCTTCCTGGGGGCCATAGGCCATCACCATGCGCGGCGTCAGCGGCGCCTTGCCATTAACGGCAGCGCCGTCAAAATGAACGCGCCCATCGGCATTAGTAATCGCTGTAGCCAGAATTTCATTGTTGACGGCGATAAGTGATAATTCAACGCCGCTCACGGGTCGGGCCGTCGAGATCGACCGTACAAAAACATCAAGGCCGTTCGCACCCGTATAGGTCGTCATCGCCATATCCGTGAACATGATCCAACGCCAGGCCTCAGCGGTGCGACGCTTATCCGCACCGGGAGAAACATCGCGCACTCGAATAAAATATGCGCCCGGTTTTAACTCTTCTAATGCCGCGCCAATAGAAAATACTGTGGTCGCAGAGGTATTGCGCTCACCCGTGGTTTCGAATTCGCCCTTCCACACTTCGACGCCGACATCTTGTCCGTCTTCCTGGTTCCATACATAAGAATACCGATCAGGTCCGGAGACCTCACCCGCCACAATCTGTTTGCGCGCCAGGGAACGGTCAGAAACGCGATGCACGGTGATCTCGATCTTTTTGACATTGACCGTTTCAATACCAAGACCATCGGCCTCAAGGCGTGGGAGAATAACCCCGTCACCAGCAAAGCCTACATAAGCGGGCTTATCGCCAAACGCGATGGTGACGCGCTCAGCGCGCTCTAACCCATCGCCTTTTGCATTGGGTAATCCCGCACGCAACCGCGCAGTGTAATCCTTGTCGAATTCTAAGCCCGCAATACAAAGTGATGTCCCGTCCACTTCTAGCGCTGCGCCTGTATCAGGTGACACGCGTACATAATCGCCGTAATTCGTTTCTCCAGAATCATCGAGATCTTGGGTGAACTGAAAGCAAGCTCTTGGGATGTCGCCACTCGTATCGAGTACCAGGCGGCGATAGCCGAAGTCGACGTCCAGCTCTTCTACCGGGCGTTCGGCATTATCATCCCGGCGCTCTTGAAAGGGCCTTCGCGCGCCGCGATCACCATTTCGCGCATCCGCCAAAATTTGTTGACTGTTGGGATCTCCACGTGAACCAGAGTCTGGAGATATCGCCCGGCCAAGCAGTAGCCCCCCGGCAAACGCCCCCAATAAGCTCGCAGCAATGATGACCGCTTCTCTCCGCGTCATGGCCAAGTCCCTTCTCCAATAAAAAGCGCCCCGTAGCGCTGGATGTAGCTCTACAATTATGGCGCTTAATCAGCAGAAGGAAAACGATTCTGGGTCTTTTTCGAGAATTTTAGGTGATAAACGTGGAAACGCTTGGGGGCTGGTGAAAAATATCCGCAAAGCCATGGCATGCAATCCCGGCGCTCCTTGCAACAAGGGCCCTTACCATGTGAAAAAGCCGGATCAGTTTCGGAGATAGCTCATGCGCAAAACCCTCATCGCCCCCGCCTGCTTCGCCCTTGCCTGTTTAGCATTGCCAGTCACATCGTTGGCAGAAGACACACAAACCAAAGACCCCAGCATTTTTACGGATCTAGATGTTTTCCAGCTTGAATATGCTTCGGATACGCAGATCTCGCCAGACGGTTCACTGATCGCTTATGTCCGCCGCTCAAACAACATCATGACCGACCGAACGCGCTCAAACATCTGGACGGTCGCGACTGATGACGGCGATCACCGCCCATTGCTTTCTGGAAAATCTGGTTATTCAAGTCCGCGCTGGTCCCCATCCGGTGACCGCATCGCCTATGTGACCGGGGCCGAAGGCGGCACGCCACAACTTTATGTACGTTGGATGGATAGCGGCCAAACCGCGTTGCTCACCAATCTTACACATGCCCCCCAATCCATTGCCTGGTCTCCCGACGGCACACAGATCGCCTTTGCGATGTTTGTCGATGGTAAGCCCGCATCATTAGCGAGCGCACCTGCAAAACCGGAGGGCGCAGAATGGGCGCCCGCCTTCAAAGTCTTTGAAGATGTTCTTTATCGCATTGACGGCGCTGGTTACGCAAAACCCGGCCACCCACAGATCTTTGTTGTTCCCGCAGATGGTGGCACGCCTCGTCAGATGACGGATGGAGAGTTTAATCATGGCGGCCCTTTAAGCTGGTCGCCTGATGGCGAGGTAATTTATTTCTCCGCCAACCGAAATGACGATTGGGAGCGCGACTTAGTTGAAGGCGACATCTGGCGCGTCGATCTCAATGACAAGAAACTCACACAACTGACGACGCGTGATGGGCCGGACAATAGCCCTTTGGTTTCACCTGATGGCGCGCGCATCGCCTATCTCGGCTTTGATGACAAAATGATGGGTTATCAAACGCCGCGCATTTATGTGATGGATATTGATGGGTCGAACCGCACGCTTCTAACTGGTGAGTTTGACCGCCAGATCGGCGCTATCGCCTGGGCCGGAAATGACGAGCTGATTGCTCAATATGATGACCGCGGTCGTAGCTATCTTGGAAGGGTAACCCTTGATGGCGAAGTGACTCCGTTAGTGCGCGATGTCGGTGGAACCTCCCTTGGCCGCCCCTATACAAGCGGTGGGTTTTCCGTAAACGCCAAAGGCGACATTGCCTATACGAGCGGTCGCGCTTCCCGCCCAGCTGATGTTGCGATGAAACTCAGCGGCGGATCGTCAACCCGGCTGACGCATCTCAATGATGATCTTTTTGCCGATAAAACCCTTGGCGCCGTCGAGCGCATGACTTGGAAATCATCCGCCGATGGACGCGACATTGAAGGCTGGCTTGTGACACCGCCAAACTTTGACAGAACAAAAAAATACCCGCTGATATTAGAGATTCATGGCGGGCCATTTGCTGCTTATGGGCCAAATTTTTCTGCTGAAATTCAGCTCTACGCCTCCGCTGGATATGTAGTGCTTTACACAAACCCGCGCGGATCAACGAGCTATGGCGATACATTCGCTAACCTTATCCATCATGCTTACCCGGGCGAGGATTATGATGACCTGATGTCCGGCGTTGATGCTGCGATTGCACGCGGGTTTATCGATGAAGATAATCTGTTTGTGACGGGTGGCTCCGGGGGCGGCGTATTGACCGCCTGGATTGTCGGCAAAACTGATCGCTTCAAAGCATCTGTTGTCGCAAAGCCCGTGATCAACTGGACGAGCTTTTCCCTCACCGCAGATTTCTACACATTGTTTTATAAATACTGGTTTGCCAATCCACCATGGGAGGATCCGGATGCATATTGGGCGCGCTCACCGCTCTCCCTTGTTGGTAACGTCACGACGCCGACCATGGTGATGACCGGCGAAGCCGATTACCGCACACCCTCAGCAGAGGCTGAGCAGTTTTATCAGGCGCTACAACTGCGTGAGGTCGACACCGCCCTCGTGCGCGTGCCGGAATCTCCGCACCATATTGCAGGCCGACCATCAAATCTGATCGCCAAAGCCGCGAATATCATCGCCTGGTTTGAACGCTATCGGACAGATAAAGAAACAGAAGAGTAAGAATCTTCTCTTCACCCTGGGAATACTCTCAGGGTGAAGGCGAAGATGCATCCCTACCCGGCCGATAGTCAGCGGTTGCCTCCGATAGCAACGCCTCCAGATCCATGGGAGGGGTCTTCCATTCTTCCTGCGCAAAGATCTGTGCCTGATCACTATAATGAGATGACGCCTCATCAAGGGTCGCGGCGCCAAACTGATGGATGGTGCGGATGCGCGCCTGTTCGCCAGGCGCCCAATCTGCGTAGAGAATATAAGTGTCACCACCGGCGGCAAACATCGCGCCTTTAGCCGGGTCACCACTTGGATATACCGCGCGCAACGTATCCGGCCCACCAGCAATTTCAAGCGAGAGCGCACCGCGCTGCAAACGAACAACTTCGCTCCACTTTGGATCCACGCGACCAAAGCCAGAGCGTAACGCTTTGTCGACTTCACGTAACGCGCTCAAATAGTCTGGATTTTCTGCTTGCTCATCATTCAGCAAATATCCTCGCGCCTTTTGCGCCGTTAATACGCCGAGCGCTGCAGAGCGATTGTCGGCAGCAACCGACCCATCCCATGCCCGCAAAGTATCAAGCGCTTCCGCTAACGCTGGGTCAGCTTGTGCCGCTTGGTTGTTGATAAGAGATTGAACCAGCGCCATGGCCCGACTGTCCGGCGCATAGAAATGATCCATCTTATAGGCGAGAAATTCTTCCGCCGTGATAGAGGCATCGCCGCCATAAAGTGTTTGAATGCGAAGGCCGCGATTGGTCTCGCGCTTATCGATGCCCATATGGGGCGGAAAGTCTTCCCTTAACGGGTTATCACCTTCGCCAGAGGCTTTAAATGGCGGGTGATTGGAATTGACCACATAGCCCGACGCCGGATTGACCACCATAGGAACATCGTCAAACGGATGGCGCCCACTCCAGAGCAAGGTGGAATCATCGCCGGCCTGCGCCTTTGACCAATCAACACCCGGCGCGCGCACCGGAATGGCGGCGTTATAATAATAGCCGATATTACCCTCGCCATCAGCGTAGACCACATTGAAGCTCGGTATCGCGACCATCTCCATGGCCTCACGCCATTCACCAAAATTACGCGCCCGGTTCATCCGATACCACTGCTCGGTTGAGCGAATATCGCCAGCGCCGGCATAAGAAACGCCAAAGACCCCATTCTCAGTGACAAAGACCGGGCCGTGAACAGAATTAAGCGCGCGACGCTTCTTTACGGGCAGGCTGAAGGGCCCAAATAATTTCACACGAAATTCGATGGTCTCAACGTCAAAATCGCGCCAGGCGCCGTCAAAATAATATTTTGTGGGCTTTTTGGCGTTATCGACTGTCATTTGATAAACATCCACCAGATCGGGCTTGTTGACCGTAAACGCCCAACCAAGGTCTGGCCCTGTACCAACTAAAATCATTGGGGCGCCAGGAAAAAGAGCGCCAATCATATCCCAGCCTTCGTCCGATTTGACCCGCGCCTCATACCAGGCGACCGGTCCAACATAGGGCTGGTGGGAGTTCACCATCAGCCGCGTATGTCCGTCTGCGGAACGACTTGGCGCCACCGCCATGGCGTTCGAGCCTATTT
>JAADIH010000183.1 GCA_013151435.1 Alphaproteobacteria bacterium | reverse complement strand
GCGGTCTGGATCTGCGCCATGGCGGCATTGGCCCCGTCAGTTGCTTGCGTATTGGGGTGAACCGGGCGGCGTAAGGGGCGTTTTCCTGCAGGCATAGCGATGATTTCTGCGATAGCGTTTGGCACATCCATGGGGTCGGTCGAACCGCCGCCGCTGAGAAGACCCTGGGCCATTTCGATGTGACTGCTATAGGCGGCTTTGCGTGCGTCGTCCGCGCGTTCCATCAAGGCGCCGACATAACGCGTGCCATTATCCCAGATTTTGGTTGGATAGCCGCCGGGCTGGATGATGGTAATCTCAACCCCAAAGGGCGCAAGCTCATAGGCCATGGTTTCAAACATCGCCTCAACGCCAAATTTTGTGGCGCAATATAGCCCTACATTCGGCAGCAGGATCCGCCCCAATTGTGATGAGACGTTAAAGATTTGTCCGGCGCGCTTTTTACGCATCGCGGGGAGGACGGCGCGCGCCATCCGCAAATACCCAAAAAGGTTCGTCTCGAACATCAGATGGGTTGCTTCCATGTCGTTAATCTCGACCGGCCCCGCCATGCCGATGCCGGCATTGTTGACGAGAACATCAATGGCGCCGCCAGCGATTTCTTGGGCTTGGGCAACACCGGAAGTGACTAGCGTGTCATCCATCACATCGATCTCAACCACATGAAGGTCGAGATTTTCAGCCTCAGCTATCTGCATCAACTCTCTGGCTTCCGGACGGTTACCGTTGTCAAAATTTCGCATGGAAGCGATTACCGTCGCGCCGAGGCGCGCCAGATGCAGGGCGGTCAATCGTCCAAAGCCGGAGCTTGTGCCGGTGATCAGAACTGATTTCCCCTTAAAGTCCGGAACAGCTATAGCGTTTTGTGCATTTGCATTGGACGTCGCTGCAACGGCCGCGAGCATCGACGCACCACAAAGTAGCGTGCGCCGGTTGGGGTGGGATGAATCTTTTGACATCGCGCTCTCCAGGTGTGTTGCGAATTTAGAGCGCCGGGCGAAAAAGTGGGAACCGGTTTTTCGCCAAACCCGGCGCGCAATAAAGAATCTAGAGCATCGGTTGATTCCTATTAATCGCCCGATGCGCTAGTGCATTAGCTTAGAGCATTTCCGAGCGAAGTGGGAACCGGTTCGCGTGAAGGAAATGCGACCAAAGGATACTCTAGAGCCGTTCCGTAATTCAATTTATTTTGGAACGACTCTCGCTGATACACATGCAAACACCAGAGATAGGCATATTGGATAGCCGCTGATTGGCGGTGGATTGCTGGGGTCAATCTCCCTTAAGCGTCGACCTCTACGGGATGCGGCGCTCTTGCGTCCTTGTCCATACGCTTCATTGCCTTTTGGAGCTTTTCAAAGGCGCGCACTTCGATCTGGCGCACCCGCTCGCGGCTGATATTATAGACTTTAGAAAGCTGTTCGAGGGTTGATGGCTTATCTTTCAAGCGCCGCTCGGTGAGGATGTGCTGTTCGCGCTCGTTTAAGGTCGCGAGTGCACGCTCCAATAGCCCCATGCGCATTTGATATTCATCTTCATTGGCGACTTTGGCCTCTGCGTTCACCGCATTTTCATCAACAAGCCAATCCTGCCATTCACCGCCGCCGTCTGCGTCTTTCGACATCGGTGCGTTCAACGAGGCCTCCCCGCCAGCCATGCGCCGGTTCATAGAGATAACGTCGTCATGGGTAACGCCAAGCTTGGTGGCGATATGTTCCACTTGATCAGGGTGCAGATCACCATCGTCAACGGCATCAATCTGACTTTTGATTTTGCGCAAGTTGAAAAACAGTTTCTTTTGCGCGGCCGTGGTGCCGATTTTTACAAGGCTCCATGAGCGCAGGATGTATTCCTGAATCGAGGCGCGGATCCACCACATGGCATAAGTCGCGAGGCGAAAACCACGTTCGGGATCGAAACGCTTTACCGCCTGCATCAGGCCGACATTACCTTCGGAGATAACCTCACCGATGGGCAGGCCATAGCCACGATAACCCATCGCGATTTTTGCAACGAGACGCAGATGGCTGTTCACCAGCTTGTGAGCAGCGCTGGTATCTTCATGCTCGGCAAAACGCTTGGCGAGCATATATTCCTCGTCCTTTTCGAGCATGGGGAACTTCCGGATCTCAGAGAGATACCGGGAAAGGCTGGCTTCCGGGGTCAGTGCGGCGGTGGTGGTCAAAGTGTTGCTCATGGTCTCGTTTCTTTCTCAGTGCGAGGCTTGGCCTCTGCCATTTTGTCCTTCGCATGAGGTTTATGGCCTCAAGGTAAGGTTTAGTCGTCAGTATTTTTCGAAATCCCCTGTGGATACGCCCTTTCGGGTGCGCCCATCATATATGGGGATCGAATTTCAAAAACCCAACATTTTAATGCTGTGGCCAATGATGAAGCGGTTTATGGCCCAAAATATGACCAAAAACCAATCAATGATGGCTCTCGCATGTGCAATATCCCGTGAGCTCGGGGAGTGACCAGAAAGGGCGTGACAGACGACCGCCGGGAGGCCTGCCTCATACGCTCTTATTAACCCTTATTGGCTAGTGTTTACGTGAAAAAGCACAAGAATTGTGACGGGATGAAATAGCCATGGCCTCTATGAAGAAGGCGCTAGAAAGTGATGCAAAACACTCCGGCGCGCGGTTGATGGCGACGACACTCGCCGCTGGCACGGCGATTGTCGTTTTGATATTCTCGATATTCTCCGCCTACAACTATTCCTCAGAGAGCCGGTTAAAGCGCCAGGAATTGGATCAGTATTTGAGTTCTGTTGGCGATGCGACGGCGTGGGGCATCGAAAACTGGCTGACCCAACGCATCGTGCTGGCTGAGGGCAGGGCCCACGCTTTGGCGAGCCATAGTAGGGGAAACCCAGTTAATCACTTACGTAGCCCGGTGCTTGAAGAAACATTTATCTGGACATATTTTGGCGAGGTGGATGGGACATATCACATATGGCCCCATGACGAGATGCCTGCGGGTTATGATCCGCGCACACGTCCCTGGTATGAAGCAGCAGTTGCGGCGGATCGCACGATTCTCACTGAGCCTTATTTCGATATTTCAACCGGCGTTGAAACAATTACTGTCGCAACCCCGGTCTATCGGGATGGCGAATTGCTGGGCGTTGTTGCCGCAGATTTCTCCACTGAAACACTGAGCGGGGTGTTGGATCGAACTGACCTTGGCGGGCTGGGTCACGCATTTCTGGTGACGGCTGAGGGGAAGGTCCTTGCTCATCCGCATCGTGAGTATATCTCACAGACGTTAGATGCGCTTTATCCAGGCGATGTTCCGCAATTGACTTCTGAAATCCAGTATCTCGAAAATCTGAAAGTCCAAAAAATCGTAACTTTTGTTGAAATTCCTGATGTCGCAGCCATCAATTGGTATGTGGGCATGTCAGTAATGAAATCAAAAGCGTTTGCAGGTCTAAATGAGTTTCGGCGTTCAGCGACGATTGCCATCATTGCAGCGGTATTATTTATGATCGTTGTTTTAGGGTTCGTTATTCACCGCCTGCTTGTGCGCCCCCTTAATGCCGCGCGTGAAGCGGCGGATTCCGCCAATGTAGCAAAGTCAGAATTTCTGGCGTCCATGAGTCATGAAATACGCACCCCCATGAATGGTGTTCTCGGAATGGCGGAAGTTCTCCTCAACAGCAACCTCGACAGCCGCCAAAGAGAACTGGCGGCGATCATAACCTCGTCTGGCAATGCGCTGATGACAGTCATCAATGATATTCTTGATTTTTCAAAGTTGGAGGCGGGCAAATTCCTGCTCTCTCCATATGGTTTCAACCTTCGCCAGATGGTATTTGAAATATCAACCATGATGCAAGCGCGGGCGCTCGAGAAGGATTTAGAACTCATCGTCCGCTATGCGCCGCATGTTCCTGAAGGAGTTGTTGGTGACGATGTGCGCCTTCGGCAAGTGCTTGGAAATTTAATCGGCAATGCGGTTAAGTTTACTGAGCATGGTTATGTGTTGATAGAGGTCGACGGTGAACGAGTAGGCGACGACATAAATCTGCGAATTTCAATTCAAGACACTGGGATTGGCATCACCCCGGATGAGATGCCGAGGATGTTTGAAAAATTTGAGCAAGCCGACGCCTCACACACACGAAAATTTGGTGGGACTGGTCTTGGTCTGGCCATTAGCAAAAACCTGATTGAGCTGATGGGCGGCGAGATTACGGCGACGAGTGAGTTGGGCAAAGGGTCGTGCTTTGAGATTAAACTCATTGTACCTGTGGATGATTCTATTAGCGCCATGCCGAGTTGTGACCGTGCGGTATTCGATGGTGTGCGAATTTTAGCGGTTGATGATAACGCTATTAATCGCCGTGTCCTTAAAGAGTTACTGGATGGCTGGGATTTGCGCTCGACTATCGTGGACACTCCCGTTCGCGCATATGCTGCACTGGAAAAATCAGTCGCGGAATCTGATAGATTTCATGTAGCGCTTCTCGATTATCAGATGCCTGATGAAGACGGCGCCATGCTTGCTAAACGAATCAAGGCCGATCCGCGGTTTACTTCCTTACCCATCATCATGTTATCATCAATTGGCTGCATGGGTTCACAATTGGCACTAAGCGATGAGCACATTGTTGTGTCTTTGTCCAAACCTGTTCGCCCATCACAACTCATGGATTCGCTGGCGAGTGTACTGTCGGACGAAGCAGTCGATACGCTTCGCCGTACAGCGCAATCCCTCAAACAGACGTCTCCATCCTCAACGCCCGTATCGCAGCAAACCAATCGCAAAAAGGTGCTGATTGCTGAAGATAATGCGGTCAATCAGTTAGTGTTAAAAACTTTCATTTCATCTGAAGTTTTTGAGGTGATTACCGCAGATAATGGCGAGCAAGCCGTAACGTTATTCCAAGAACACAAGCCGGATCTGGTCTTGATGGATTTATCGATGCCGGTGATGGACGGGCTTGAGGCAACGCGGAAAATTCGATTGTTGGAGGCGGCGAATAACAAGTCGGCAACTCCGATTATTGCGACCACAGCGCATGTTTTACCGGAGGATCGCGAGCGTTGCCTTGGCGCCGGTATGGATGATTTTTTGGCCAAGCCGCTTAAAAAAGATACGCTCAATGAAACTATGGAACGTTGGCTTGCGAATACTTCGGACAGAAACGATAAAATTGCAGTATAGATAATTGTTGTGTGGCGCTAGAGCGTTTCTGAGGAAAAGTGGTTTGCCAGTTTTCCGCCCGGAAACGCGCAACAAAGAATCTAGAGTAAATTTTTGATTCAAACGAACTCGGATTTGCTCTAGGGACGCGATCATTGTCCTTAAAGCGCCCTTAGCGCTTCCAACAAGGCTTGAAAATCTTCTGGCGCGGGGCGTTCGAAATACATCTCCTCACCGGTGATCGGGTGCTTGAACCCAAGGCTCTTTGCATGCAGCGCTTGTCTGCGAAAATTCTGCAATAGTGATTTTGCTTTATCTGCCGCCGCGTCACCGGGGCGAAGGCCGCTAAGACCTGGCCCTCTGCCATAGACCTGATCACCAACAATAGGGTGGCCAATAGAGCTGAGATGTACGCGGATTTGATGCGTGCGCCCCGTTTCTAATCGGCACTCAATCAAAGATGCCAGCGCGTCGCCTTTGAGTTTTGCGCGGCGCCGGCCGAAGGCCTCAATGATCTTATAGTGAGTGATGGCATGGCGGGCTTTTCTATGGGTCTCGAGGTTCACAACCGACATTTTTGTACGATCAGATGTGGAGCGCGCCAGCGCTGCATCAATGGATCCAATCCCCGGACGCGGCGCTCCAACGGCAATCGCCTCATAGACCCGTTCAATATTGTGTTTGGAAAATGCCTTGGCGAGCCTCTGATGGGCGCGATCACCTTTCGCGATTACCACAAGACCCGTTGTATCCTTATCGATGCGATGAACGATGCCTGGGCGCGCCACGCCGCCAATCCCGGAAAGACTATCCCCACAATGATGGATCAGCGCATTGACCAGTGTTCCCGACCAGTTGCCGGCAGCTGGATGGACAACCATCCCCGCCGGTTTGTTGACGACGATGAGGTCATTATCCTCGAAGACAATATCGAGGGGGATGTTTTCAGCTTCCGGGATCGGATCCACAACGGGCGGCGCTTGGAGCGTATATTCCTCCCCCTCGCGCAGTTTCCAGGACGGGTCAGTAAAAACCTCACCATTGCGCGTGACCGCCTCGCCCTCAATCAGGGCCTTGATTCTGGTCCGGGTAAGGGCCTCAATCTTGTCTGACAACCATTTATCAAGCCTTCCTCCGGCATTATCAGCATCGATGATAAATCGATATATATCATCGCCGTCCGGCGACGCTATGGAATCGCTCGCGGCGGTGGAATTTTGAGGTTTTTCATCCTGAGTCATAAGCTGTCACACCCTTAATTGGGGCGGTTTAGCGGTCAGGGCCTTGAAGTCAAATCCCTTCATGGGTTATTTGGCGATTATTAGTGAAGGAGCAGCATGGTGAAGTTCAAAATGGAACAGGAAGAACGGCGCGAGACTGATCCGCTTGAATTTCGTGAGGCGGCGCCAACGGCTCAATCTGTGGGTGGGATGCTCGGCACCAAGAATTTGCTGATCATTATCGTTACCATGCCGTTCGTATTTCTGGTGGTGGTGATGGCGATCATTGGGTTGGTGGGAAAACCAGAGAAAGCATCCAAAGCTGAGGCGCCAAGTGTAGTGCGCTCCATCGAAACTGTGGATGGGGCGCAATCAAGTGATGTCGCGACAAGTGGTCAGCGCGTGGTGCTTCCCATGCCCGCCTCGCTTACGACGCTTGCCTCGGCGATTGAATTGCCTGCAGGGGCTATCCCCGGCGCAATTTCTCTGGACGGGGATCGCCTGGCCCTTCGTGTGGATACGGACGACGGGGCGATGATTGTGATCTATGACTTGGCGACGGATCAGGTTGTGAAAACTATTCCGCTTGTTGAGGCAAGAGACGCGCAATAAGCTCGGTTAATCTTTGAGTGCTGGCGAGCCTTCTATCGTCAGTCGATGATTAGCTTAACTGGAGGCCTGCTCATTCGCGGTCCTTGCATTTACATTCTCCATTTTCGGCGTTTTTGCGCATTAGCGCCCAGGGCAATAGACCTTGAGCTGTGGCCCCACGGGGTTGATGGTAAATGTCGATGATTATTCTGCCCCCGTCTTGAAATTATCCAAATATACTTTATATTACAAAGTAGTTTGAATGTAGAGGTTACAAAGCTGAATTTCCCGCTGGGATGGAGTGCGAATTATGACCGATGATATCAGAGATGACCTTGCCTATGTGAAAGCCCTTGCTGAAGAGGGGCGCGATACGCCGCTTGTGAACGGGGTTATCTATGTGATTTGGGGGCTGCTCATCGGGCTGGTGTCGCTTCTGTCTTACGCTGCCAATGTGGGTTGGCTGGCGCTTGGGGTGTTTAACAGCATCTGGCCTTGGGTTGTGGTTTTTGCTCTTGGATGGGCGTTGTCGATGTATTTCGGGGGGCGCTCTGGCGTAAAGCCTGGCGCTTCAACGCTTGGCAATCGCACCGCAAATGCTGTGTGGCTCGGGGTGGGTATTTTCATTACCGGCTTTTGGATAACATTGATGTTCGTGCACGATAATTTCACCACAATAGGCGTGCCGGCATATTTTCTATATGGGTTGATGTTTCCAATTTCATTCGGGCTTTATGGCGTCGCGTTTTTTGCCACAGCAACCGCCGCCCGCATTGCCTGGCTGCGATGGGTTGCGGTTCTTGCGTGGATATTCGCCGCATTGTCACTGGTGCTTATGGGTTCAGCGCAGTATTTACTTGTCGGCGGTATCGGCACGCTGTTATGCGCAGCTTTGCCAGGGGTGATCTTGATGCGGAATGAGCCATCGGAGATTGTTTGACACGATGGCGGTAAAGAATGAGCCTAATCACGAATTTGACTATCGTGAAATTGATGAGCTGATCCATGGGCGGGTGCGCCTTGCGATCATGGCGTTTCTGTCGGGCGCTGGATCAGCGGATTTTACATTATTGCGCAAAAAAGTCGGGGTGACGGACGGCAATTTGTCGGTGCATATCCGAAAGCTGGAAGAGGCGGGCTATATTCGCGTTGAAAAAAAATTCTCCGCGCGCCGCCCCTTGACCATTTGTCATCTTTCGAAAAAGGGGCGGGACGCATGGATAGCCTATATCGCGCGTATGGAACAATTGATGTGGCCGGATGCAGCCGAATAATTAGCTTCATCGGTCTAAGCTTCATATTTTTCGAGAACTTCCCGTCGCCATAGTTCCAGCACATCAGAAAAACACATCGGCGCTTCAATGCGTGTAAAAGCGTCTTTGGTGGTTTCTGATAGCTGCCGATATCGTTCTGGCGCATCTGCAATTTCGATAACTGCATTTGCAAGCGCCTGGGCGTTTTTTTGCGGTGAAATCACGACGCCCTGATTGTTGACAAAGGCTGATACGAAGATTGGATGATCTGATATGAGGGTTGGCGTTCGGCTCGCCAAGGCCTCGGTCAGCGCCATTGGCAGGCCTTCGGGAAACGAGTGATGCGTCGGTGCGAATGCAAAAGATGCGTTTAACAAGCGATCAAACATTGCCTGATTCGAGAGCCAACCGGTAAATTCCACGGTATCAGGAGGAAGCTTTGCTGCCTGGGCCCGTAATGATGTCATTGATGGACCATCGCCGATCAGAGTCAATTTGACCCGGCGCCCGCGTTTCAACAAAATCATTGCAGCGCCAAGCACATCTTCGGCGCCTTTTTCGATGGCCATCCGCGATGCGAAAACCAGACGCAACGGCTGCGAGCCGGACAGCGATTTTACGGGATGGCAATCCGGGCGCCGGGCGCCTTTGAACTCATATGTAATCGCTTTGCCTGGTTTCAGACCGCAATCGATCATGGATGCTACCGCGGGATGCTTGAAATTCGCGACACGAAAAAAACACTCACTATTCAATAATCGTACGAACTTCTTCGCGCGCGCGTGAAAACTTGGCTTTGTACAGTCCAGGGCGTTGGCGAGCACCGCCAAACTGGGAATGTTATTCCTGACGCAATAGTCCGCGACATGCAGGCCGACAACTCCACCGGTCCGCAACAGCACATGGGTTGGCCGGTAATGGCGCAATGCCGCCACGATGCGTCTTGCCCAGATTTCATGCGTCAGGCGATGTAGTGTATACTGAGGAAACTCTGGAATCGGGAGGCCGCTATAAGCGCCCTTGTTCCGTATGATGGTTTCCATCGGTGCATCTAGGCTAATAACGAGATGATCATTGCCGCCAAATAAGCAGTGGAGGGCGTCGATACTTTCCCGCACGCCGAAATAAAACTCAGGTTCGCCGCTATCAAGCCGTCGGGTCGCCTCAAGAAAATCGCCAGGCTGTACAACGCCCAGTCTCATCGCCATTGGTTGCCTCTCCCCACCCACTGTGTCGCTCCGCGCCGCGCATATTGCTGAACCACTCGGCCGGACAAGCGCCACGGTGTGGAAAATCAATATACGGCCCAAGTCTTGCCTATTCCTTTCGGGGTGAGCTTCACGCATATCCGAAAAAACACCCGTCATACTGATCATAGGTGCGTGAAGCGCCAATAGCCCTGAAAGCGACTGCACAATGCGCAACATCATACCGCTCAGCCGTCAATCGATTTTAGGGCGTGAACAGGACTATGTTCTTCAAGCGCTTGCACAGGAAAACTGGGGCGGCGGCGGCATGTTTTGCCGACAGGCAGAAGAATTCATCGAATCCCAATTCGGGACAAAGCGTGTGATTCTGACATCATCTTGTACAACAGCGCTCAATATTTGTGGTTTATTGTCGGGCGTTCGTGCTGGTGATGAAGTCATCATGCCGTCCTTCACTTTCCCTTCAACAGCGAATGCATTCTTGCTGAGAGGTGCTAAGCCTGTATTTCTGGATATCCGGCCGGATACGCAAAACATTGATGAAACGCTAATTGAAGACGCAATCACGGACAGAACGCGCGCGATCTGCGTTGTCCATTATGCTGGTGTCGCCTGTGAAATGGATGCGATTATGGAAATCGCCGCGCGCCATGGATTGCTGGTCGTTGAAGATGCGGCGCAGGGCATTTTCGCAAAATATAAAAATAGGTGGCTCGGGACGATCGGTGATTTGGGGTGTTACAGCTTTCACGCGACGAAAAATATTTCCTGTGGGGAGGGCGGCGCTCTATTGGTGAATAACAGCGAATTTATTGAGCGTGTCGAGATCCTTTGTGAAAAGGGAACGAATCGGGCTGAGTTCAGTCGCGGCGATGCAAAAAAATACCAGTGGTGCGATTTAGGCACCTCAGTATCGCCTTCAGAGGCGGCATCTGCAGTACTTTATGGTCAGCTTGAAGCCGCGAATATCTGCGCAGAGGCGCGCAGTAATGCGTATGAACTTTATATGGAGCTGTTGCGCCCGCTCGAAGCGCGAGGCGATATTCAGCTGCCGGTGATCCCAGCTCATTGCCAATCAAACCACCATATATTTTACTTTCTCGTATCAGATATAGAGACACGTTCATCGCTCATAAATCACTTGAAACGCGCTGGTGTTAGTGCGGCATTTCATTTTGTTCCTTTGCATTCATCTCCCTACGGACAACAATATTATGATCAGGACCGGCCCATGATGAATACCGACGCTGCTGCGGCATGTGTGGTGCGGTTGCCCCTATATGTTGGGTTGTCTGAAGAGGACATAAATCGGATTGTCCAATTAGTTTATGAGTTTTATGGCGCAAAAGCCATATAGTCACACAGGCGGCGACGTATAAACTATGTGGGCGGCTCTAACAGTTAGTCGGGTTGACTAACATACTGTTGGTTGTCTGTCGTTTAGCGGGCATATCTGCGATATGAAAAATCGGTTGACGCGCACGAACACGGTAGGATGAAAATTTACTTTCGCCCCGCCCAAAGTCGCGAGATCAACCAGAGGGGTATGACTATCGCGGCGCCGATCAGTAAATATCCAGCTAGTGTTCCAGCAATCTCGGTAAAGCTGTCGCCAAGCGCCGTGATGATGTTTTTGAAAGTATTATAGATCCCTCGCCAGAATTCATTTGGCGACAAGCCCACAAAAGAAAAAATGGCGCCAACAACGATGCTGGCAATGATGAGCTGAATGATGGTGCGCGAACCGCCGCGAAAAATCCGCCTAGGTTTATTCTCTTCGGGCATGTGTCTGTTCCTCTGGCTGTGACTGTGATTTTAGGGCCCCGGAACAGCGTAATCAACAGCACGCGCTAAACGGGAATTGCGGCGCGGTGCAACGCACCAAAAACCCATGATTCTTTCATAAAACCTATATTTGGTGGACAGTTATCCCCGCCCTCTCCAGCGGGTGTAATATGCGCGCCCTAGTAATTTTACCCGCCTGTTGGAGGTCTTCTCTATGGAGCAATCCCCCCGCCTGTCCCTGCCTTATGTGCAACCCGCACAAGCGCAAAAACATGTCACCGTCAATGAGAGCTTTCGTCGGCTGGATGCGCTAACGCAACTGACCGTCCTTTCACAGACGATAGCTGCTGAACCGAGCGCCCCAGCGGAGGGCGATGCCTATATACTTCCCGCCAGTCCGACGGGATCCTCATGGGTTGGCTTTACGACTGGCAATATTGCTGCCTTTCAAGATGGCGCCTGGGTGGAAATCACAGCCATCGAAGGTTTTCGGGCCTGGGTGAGCGATGTCGATCAACTCGTGGCCTTTGATGGAACCAGTTGGGCGCAAGTGAGTGGCGGCGGTTCGGAGACAGCTGCAAAATTTGGCGTTAACACAACAGCAGACACTACCAATCGGCTCAGCGTAAAAAGCGACGCCGTTCTTTTCAGCCATGATGATGTGACGCCTGGCAATGATGATTGCATTATCAAAGTCAATAAAAAGGCCGTTGGCGATACGGCATCGCATCTATTCCAAACGGGTTTTTCCGGTCGCGCAGAATTTGGTCTTACCGGTGATGATGACTTTCATCTTAAAGTGTCTGCAAATGGATCTACCTGGAATGACGCCCTGACCATCGATAAGGACAACGGATTTGTCGGGATTGGTCAGGCGCCTAGCGAGAAACTACATGTCTTTGCTGATATAGGAAGAATACAGCTAGAACGGCCATCGGGTGGATTTATAAAATTAGAAACAACATCTGCTTCTCAATATCGTTTGAATGCTGAAAATTCATCTGGGCAAGCAATTATTGATATTAATCCAATTCCAAGCTCAACAGATACTTCAATCATTCGATATTTTAGAACGACAAATACAACCGGCGATGTTCGGTTTGATATTGCTAAAGGAAACGGCGCCTCAAGCATTAATCATAGACTTCGTGGGAATGATGATGTCAGTTCAGCAAATTTTGTCTGTAATAATAACGGCAAATTTGGTGTTGGTGAATCTAATCCAGGAGCAAAGTTTCATGTAGATGGCGGCGGCGCACTGTTTGGCAATCCTACTGGTGGCGACAAGGGCGTTGGCACAATCAATGCGCAGGCCGTCTATGATGATAATGCGTTACTGAGTTGTTATGTCTTCGATCAGGCGCTCGACGGCGTGATCAATGCAGCAAAATGGGATTCTCGTGTGCCCGACAGGGTCGTTGCTGCGGAATATGACGATGATGAAGACCCGGAAACCGGGGAATTGATTAAACGTGAAATAACACCTCAAAAGCTCGAGCCACGCCAACATGAGCCCATGCGCAAATTTTTCGCACGTATTGGCAGCGAGTATGACCCGCTGACGCTCGATGGTTATGCAAAGCACTGGCGCGAGAAACGACACCTCACCGCTATGCCCAATGAAATTACATTTGACCTAATGAAAGGCTTAGCCGCAGGTGAATGGATTCAACGTCTGGTGGAAACCGTTGAGATACAAGCGGTGCTGATTGAAGAACTTAATCAGCGCACAAAAAGCCAAAGCGAAGATCGCCGCGGCGAGCAACGAACATGAAGTCTCAATCAGGCCTCATCAGGGCGAAAGGTCAGCGCGACGCCATTATTGCAATAGCGCAAGCCGGTTGGCGCGGGGCCGTCTTTGAACAAATGCCCCTGATGGCCGCCGCAGCGTACGCAGTGATATTCTGTGCGCGGAAGAAGAAGTTTAAAGTCACGCTTGGTTTCAAGTGCGCCAGGAATATAGTCGATAAAACTCGGCCAGCCGGTGCCGCTTTCAAATTTATCCGCCGATTTGAAAAGATCAAAACTGCAACCGGCACAGGCATAAACACCTTCTCGTTTTTCGTCATTAAGCTCGCTGGAGCGCGGGCGCTCTGTGGCTTCTTTACGCAACACCGCATAGGCCTCAGGAGAAAGCCGGGTTTTCCATTCCTTGTTGGACAGCTGCCATTGATCGTAGTCGGGAATTGATGATGAATCGGATTTCGTATCAGCCATTGTTGTGTCCTTCCCATTGGCTTGTCCGCTGCACGCCGCAGCTGCGCCGCCAAGTAATCCAAGGGTGAGGCTGCGTCGGGTCAAATCGCTCATGCAGACATTCCTATTGATTGAGAGCCAAAGATCAGACGCTTATGTAACAACGAAAACTATTAAAAGAAATGGCTGGCGGCTTCAAAAACCGGCGCCAAGAGCAGCAAAAGCCCAGCATTCCGGTTCGATTTGAATGTGATCAAACAATTGTGACTATCGTGAATGTCGAGCGAGCGTATTTGGCGGGCAAAATGCGCAGTGGCGGGAAGAAGTGCGAGAAAGAATATGGGACCGGCGCTAACGGTGATGCCGGCGACAGCGAAAAGGAGAATGGTCGTCATGAAGAAGCCAATCAAAAACGGTTTCGTGGCGCCCCCAAGTTTTAACGCTGTGGATTTTACGCCGATCAGCGCGTCATCTTCTTTGTCTTGATGCGCATAGATTGTATCATAGCCAAGGGTCCAGAATATGCCCGCCGCATAGATTGCAACCGCGCCGAAAGAAAGGCGCCCGCTCGCGGCGGTAAATCCCATCAGCGCGCCCCAGTTAAAGGTGAGACCAAGCCAGGCTTGGGGCCAATAGGTGACGCGCTTCATGAAAGGATAAACGGCCACAAGCGCCAGCGACCCCAGACCAAGGAAAATTGTCGTGCGATTAAATTGCAGCAACACAATCAGGCCAATGAGACACAAGACACCAAGAAAAATCGAGGCTTGTTTGATGCTAATCTGGCCGGATGGAATTGGACGCAGCGCTGTGCGCTCGACCTGTCCATCGATGTCGCGATCGACAATATCATTATAGGCGCAACCTGCGCCGCGCATCACAATGGCGCCGATGGCAAACAGCGCCCCGTAGTAGAAAAGCTTAAGACCGGTAAAGCCCGCCACAGCGGCGAGCCCCAGTCCCCACCAGCAGGGAATAAGAAGAAGCCATGTGCCGATTGGACGATCAGCCCGGATGAGGCGCAAATAGGGTTGCGCCCGTGGCGGCATGCGCTCAACCCAGTTACCGGGGGTGGTGTCAGCTGTAGCAGAGGAATGGGCGGTCATGTGCCTTACATAAAGGCAAGTCGCTGATTTTTCAAAAGGTGTTTTATCTTGATGATGAGAACATATAAAACGGGTAAGATCAAAAAACCAGATATTGCACTATCTGTGCAGTCGGGAATGTAGAGACTAGAACGAATAATGACGCAAAAATTACTATTCATTTGTTCGCAAAATAAGCTTCGCAGCCCTACTGCAGAACAAGTCTTTTCGACGTGGGACAGTTTGGAGTGTGATTCTGCCGGACTTGCGAATGACGCTGTGGTAAGTTTGTCTGTAGAACAGATTGAATGGGCGGATATTATATTTGTGATGGAGAGAGTTCATCGCAGTAAATTATCAAAGAAATTCAAACCACATTTGGGCGGAAAGCGTGTCATTGTGCTTGGTATTCCCGATGATTATGAATTTATGGAAGAAGACCTTATTCAGCTTTTAGAAGTCAAGGTTCCACAGTTTTTACAATGATCCCACGTCTCTATATAGATGGTCCGCTGCATGCCGGACTGCCCGCGCCACTCTCGCAAAATCAGGCGCATTATCTCAGGAATGTTTTGTGCCGGGAGGTGGGCGATGCGCTGCGTCTGTTTAATGGAGAAGACGGCGAGTATGCCGCTGAGATTGTTGAGCTCAAGAATAAAACCGGCGCAGCATTGGTAAAAGGCCAAACCCGCCCGCAAGCCAGTGAACCGGATCTCACCTTATATTTCGCGCCAGTAAAACGTGAGCCCCTTGAGGTGATCATCCAAAAAGCAACGGAGATCGGTGTTGCCCGTCTGATACCGGTGATCACCGAGTGTACAACGGCGGCAAGGCTCAATATTGATCGCTTGCGCGCAATTGGCATAGAGGCCGCTGAGCAATGCGGGCGCCTCACCGTACCCTCCGTAGGCGAACCGATTAAATTGCCTGCGCTTCTTGAAGGGTGGTCTGATAATCGCCATTTGATTTTTTGCGATGAGGCCGGAGATGATGAAGCAGAAGAATGGGGTGGGAGCAAAGGCCGTGCTGCGCCCATTTTAGAAATGCTAAACGTCCGGGATAGTAAAACTGATCGTTGGGGGATTTTAACCGGCCCTGAAGGGGGCTTTAGCGTTGAAGAGAGAAAAATTTTGAGGGCTGCGCATTTTGTGACACCAGTAACCCTTGGCCCGCGTATTTTACGCGCCGATACTGCGGCGATTGCAGCTTTGGTTTTGTGGCAGGCGGCGCTCGGTGATTGGCGGCAATCGTGATGTCGCGAGACCGTGATGTGATCAGGACTTGGCGTTTGTGCGCGCGCGCTTTAGTGCAGATAAATACGGATAAATTTTCGGCTGGGAGAAATTTAAGTGAGCACGACTAAGGATCAATTGGGGGATCAATCGGGTGATGCGCCGACCATAGAATCGATGGATGAGCTCGCCGCTTATTTAGCTGCGGGCGCCAAGCCGAAAGATCAATGGCGCATTGGCACCGAGCATGAAAAATTTGTGTTTTGCCAAACGACACTGCAGCCCGTTCCCTATGAGGGCGAGGCTGGTATTCGGGCGATCCTCGAAAAATTGGGCGAGGAGACCGGATGGTCGATCATTGAGGAACATGGTTTGCCTATCGGTCTGAAAGGCGACGACGCCAGCGTATCGCTGGAGCCTGGCGGGCAGTTTGAGCTTTCCGGCGCGCCGCTTAACGATCTCCATCAGACATGTGATGAAGTGCATCGTCACCTCGCTGCCGTCAAAAAAGTTTGCGCTCCCCTGGGTGTTGCGTTTTTAGGGATGGGCTTTGCGCCAACCTGGACCCTGGAAGAAGTGCCGCGCATGCCAAAGCCGCGCTATGGTATCATGCGCCGCTATATGCCCACCAAGGGAGCACTGGGCCTTGATATGATGCATCGGACTTGCACTGTGCAGGTCAATCTCGATTTTTCTTCCGAGGCGGATATGGCGGCGAAATTCCGTACTTCGCTGGCGTTGCAACCGATAGCAACGGCGTTATTCGCCAATTCTAGTTTAGTTGAAGGAAAAGATTCAGGCTTTGCGTCCTACCGGGCGCATATCTGGACCGATACTGATCCTGATCGCACAGGGCTATTGGATTTCGTTTTTGAAGATGGATTCGGATTTCAGCGCTATACGGATTATATGCTCGATGTACCGATGTATTTTGTGCGCCGGAACGGTGAGTATCTCGATGCCTCGGGGCAATCTTTTCGCGATTTCCTAAAGGGAGAATTGCCGGCGCTTCCCGGCGAAAAGCCGATGATGAGCGATTGGGAAGATCACCTCTCGACGGCGTTTCCCGAAGTGCGGTTAAAACAGTTTTTGGAAATGCGCGGCGCCGATAGCGGGCCCTGGGCGCGGATTTGTGCGCTGCCGGCCTTCTGGGTTGGGTTGCTTTACGATGATCAGGCGCTGGGTGAGGCCTGGGAGATCGCTAGAGGCTGGACGACGCAAATGCGCACCGAGCTGCGCGATGATGCGGCGCGTTTAGGATTAAAGGCGACAGTTGGTGGACGGACGGTTCAAGATATTGCGCTGGAAGTTTTGGAGATTTCACGCGATGGTCTTCGCCGCCGCGCCCGTGCAGGTAAAGTGGATAAGGATGAGACCAGCTATCTTGAACCGCTGGTCGCAATAGCCAAAAGCGGTGTCACCATGGGCGAATACACAGTGCAGATGTTTGAAGGCGAATATGGCGGTGATGCAAAACGTCTGTTTGAAGAGAGCAAATATTGAGTGATGGTTGCCACCCATCTCGATGTTTTTGCCGATGCCTCTGCCGCCTGTACAGCGCTGGCAAAAAAAGACACGATCCTCGCCAGAGCGCTGGGTGCAATTGAACGTCCCCATATTCGTCGCCGACCCGGCGGATTTGAAGCGCTGTTCCGGATTATTATTGAGCAACAGGTTTCTGTCGCTAGCGCCCAAGCCATCTGGGCGCGATGCCAATCGGGCATGAGTGAAATGACGCCGTGCGTCGCTATTGATCAGGGAGAGGATGGTCTTCGCGCTTTTGGCCTCTCCGGTCCCAAGATCCGCTATGTGACGGCGTTGGCGCAATCAATTGAAAGCGGCGATCTTGATTTGGCGGGTCTGCCACAGTTGAATGATGCTGAAGCGTTGAAAACATTGCAGACCATCAAAGGTATCGGGCCATGGACCGCCGCGATCTATCTTTTGTTTTGTGAGGGCCGGGTGGATATCTGGCCGCCAGGGGATGTGGCCCTGCTTGGCGCTTATGGCGCCGCTCGGCGGCGCGGCGCCCGTCTTGAAATGAAACAGTTTGATATGCGTGCGCAGAAATGGGCTCCCTATCGGGGCGTTGCAGCGCATATTCTCTGGACTTATTATGCCCATATTCGCGGGCGGACGCCGATCTGAGGATTTTCAAAACACGCGATAAATATGAGTTGCTGAGCACTGTTGCGGAAATATCGCCTCACGCGCCTAACTTTACCACGGGCGAATCTGCTATGGGTTTTCTCTAAAGATTTGCTATTATGGCGATCCAGCATGGGAGATCGCGTTTTCAGATTATCGCGTAACGATCCATTTGCTACCGAGAGCGACCAGGGAAGGGCAGAGCAATGACTCTCGTCGCCCATCAGGCCGCTCGTAAGCCAGAAGCTTGTCCCGCACTTGTTCTGAATGCGGATTTTCGCCCGCTTAGCTATTTTCCTTTATCTCTTTGGTCGTGGCAGGATACATTGAAGGCGGTTTTCCTCGATCGCGTTGATGTCGTTGCGCAATATGAAACAAAGGTGCACAGCCCGAGTTTTGAAATGCGCCTGCCCTCTGTTGTTTCGCTAAAGAATTATGTGAAGCGCGCACGGGCGCCAGCCTTCACACGGTTTAATGTTTTTTTGCGCGACAGTTTCTCCTGCCAATATTGCGGCTCTGGGGCGCGCGATGCTTTGACCTTTGATCATGTTGTCCCGCGCTCAAAAGGCGGGCGCACGACCTGGGTTAATATCGTCGCTGCGTGCAGCCCCTGTAATATCAAAAAGGGCGGTCGGATGTCGCGCGAGGCAAAAATGTTTCCGGCATCCACTCCGCATAGGCCAACCATGCATGAGCTGAATGAGCGGGGCCGGGCCTTTCCGCCGCATTATCTCCATGAAAGCTGGCAGGACTTTCTCTATTGGGATACCGAGCTGGAGCCTTGATTTTTTGCGGCGCAACAATGTTTGCGATTTCCTTTTGATCTTTAATATCAAGGCGTTTGAAATCACTCTTAAGCTCGGATGGAGCCATTATGTTGTGTCCGGATGATTGCTGATAGTAAACAAACTTGCAGCGCAACCCTTGGCTGGCTAGGCTATCGACTAAGTTAAGCTATCGCTGAGTAAGATCTTCGCCAAACCATGACTTTATAAAGGGATTATTAAAAGGGACGCTAGGCACATATCGCGAAATATTTTGCTCTGTTAGCTGTTAGAAGGGGATTATATCATGACCGTTCGCGCAATTATTAAGATCAATCTGTTAGTTCGTATCATCGCTGCGTCGATATTCATCGTTGCAAATACGATGAATGCAGCGGCACATCCACCTCCAACAGGGTGGGGTGCAATTGAGGCGGCGCCAGGCGGGGGCGTTGCGGTGTCGCTTCCTATCAAAGTCGACCAGTGCACGAATTCGACTACATTGATGATCGCGGGCAATCCTCATGTGTTTGGTGGGGCAAATTGCGGCTTTCCATATTCATGCCCAACCTGGGGTGAATTTCATCAAGAAGTGCATATACTTAGTCAGGAATTTTTAACTGCATTTAATCTCCCTACGAATGATCAAAACGGCATGGCCGCCACGACAAATGCTAACCCTGATTGGTTTACGACTTATGCTTGGGCGCCGATTGATCCGGCTTTGCCTGTTGAATGTACAGTTTTTATGGGCGGGGATTCTACTTCAGCATACAATACTTTAGGCTCTGCTTATAATAATGCGAGTTTTGATCCAGCAACTTGGGACCAAATTCGTTCTCATGGACCGATCGTCGTTTACCAGCCAGCAACTCTCAATACACAAGGTATGACGTGGAAGAAACTCGCCCAACATTCAACCACAGGAACAGTGACGGTCGGCTGTGGGAGTGGTAATGCTGTGTGCGATCCGTATAACGGAGACCAGATGTGTACGGCGGAGTTGCCGGTTCTCTGCTTTAAGGAGGACAGTAGTTTGACCAAACCCAACTCCGTCACTGTCAGTAAGTATCGTCAATGGGCAAATGGTGTAGTCGCTACGACGTCCGCAGTTTCCCCGGCGAACGAATACTGGGCTGATTTATCGGATGCTGATGCGTATTGCGCAACGGAATTTGGAGGCGGATGGAAGGTCGCGAGTTTTCATCAGGGTTGGGGTTGGAATTTTCAGTCTTACGGCAACACGGGCAGTGACTATGCACGTTTCTGGGTAAATATTAGTGACCAACAAAATGGTAATTGTTGGATAAGCCAAAACTAAAGCCTGAAATCTTACCCTCTTTCGTTAAGGAGTTTTACCGAACTCAGGGGTTATTTTAGTCTCAAGCACAGGGTCGGGCCTTTCCGCCGCATTATCTCCATGAAAGCTGGCAGGACTTTCTCTATTGGGATACCGAGCTGGAGCCTTAAAGGTTCGTCATTCTCCCATGTTTCCCGTCAACCACTGGCTTTGCGATTTGTGCGCGAGCCAATCGTCGTTTATGGTTGCTAGAGCGTTTTCGAGGAAAAGCATGTCCCGGGCTTGATCCGGGATGGTTCGCCGGTTTTCCGTCCGAGAATGCGCAAGTAAGAATACAGGGCAAATCATTGATTCAAATGAATTCGGATTTTCTCTAGGTGCTGGCGGTAAGGGGTTTCAAATGACCAAAAAATATAAAGTGCTTGATCAAAAAATTACGATGTCGCGCCGCGCCTTTGTACAGGCGGCGGCAGCGGGCAGCATCGTTGTGCTGGGCGAGGGCTGCACCACAGTATCGCAAGCCTTCACGCCAACTGAGGCCCAGATGGCGCAGCTTGCGGCCTCAGCCTGGACGGATTTGAAAGCTCAGCAACCGACCACCAACGATCCCAAATATGTATCGCGGGTGCGGCGCGTTATGCCGAAAATCATCCGTGCTGCTGGCGACAATCCGGCGGGTTGGGAGGTGCAAGTTTTCGCGTCGAAGGATCTGAATGCCTTTGCGCTGCCAGGCGGTAAGATCGGATTTTACACTGGTATTCTCGACATTATGGAAAATGACTCCCAGATCGCCACGGTCATGGGTCACGAGGTTGCGCATGTGAAATTTAATCATGCGGGTCAGCGTTATGGCCGCACAGCGGCAACGCAGGCCGGGTTGGGCGTCGCACAGGTGGTGCTCGGTGGTGGTAGTCAGATGTCACAGGCAGCGCTTGGCGCTTTAGGTCTTGGCGCCCAATATGGGGTTATCCTGCCATTCTCACGTCAACATGAATTGGAAGCGGACAAATACGGCCTGCGGTATATGAACATCGCCGGATACGACCTCAATGAAGCAATTCGGTTCTGGGAAAAAATGTCGTCGATGAAATCCGGCGCTCCGCCGGAAATTTTATCAACGCATCCAAGCGATGCTACGCGCATCGCTCAATTGCGGCGCGAGATCGCCCTTTTGAGGGGCGGCGCCTGATAACCGGATCATCGGCGGACTATCCCGATCGGCGATACTCGCTTTTGGGGAGTCGAGTTCATCTGAAATTTTTTGCGAAAAACACTGACTATCCATGCTTGCAATGTAGGCGCGGCGATAGGCTCCGCGCCTTCAAAGATGCCGCCTTAGCTCAGTTGGTTAGAGCGCCGGTTTGTGGAACCGGAGGTCCTTGGTTCAATCCCTAGAGGCGGTACCACTTTATTTTAGGTTTCTGAGTGAGGGTTATGCACCGTCCCGAAACCTGATGGGCCAACACTCACTGGGTGAAAGCCTGCGAAACTATCTGCATTCAGTCCAGCAAATCTGCCTGGCAACGCCCTTCTTAAAACGGTGATGTGAAGTCCTTCCAAAACGGCGCGGCGGCATCCTTCTCTGATAGGGTTGCCGCTGAAGGGTTTAGTCCCCAATCAATGGCGAGATCAGGGTCATTCCATCGGACTGCGCCATCACAATCGCCGTCGTAATAATTGTCTACTTTGTAAACCACATGGGTGTTTGCCTCGAGGGTAAGGAAGCCATGCAAAAATCCTGCGGGTACAAAAAGCTGGGCGCCGTTTTCCACGCTTAGCTCAACGCAAATATGTTTGCCAAAAGTGGGTGACGATGGGCGTGCGTCAACTGCGACATCGAGGACCTTACCAGCAGCGACTCTTACGAGCTTTGCTTGGGCGAATGGCGGCGCTTGATAGTGCATTCCGCGCACCGTGCCTTTATGGACCGAGCACGAATGATTGTCCTGAACGAATTGCGCATTGATCCCGGCCTCTCGGAACTGTTTTTCGTTGTATGTTTCACTGAAATAGCCGCGCTCATCCTCGTGCCGTGTCGATGTGATGATCAATACGCCATCAAGGGTCGTTTGCTTCACGTCAATCATTCAACTCTTTCCCGGCTTCATCGCCCCAAGCTTCGTTAGCGATCTCATATAATGCTTTTTCAAACAACGCACCTGCGTCATCCCATGAATACTGAGTTGCGGTTTCATAAGCTGCATCGGACATTCGGCGCCAATCACTGTCGCTCGCTTCCAATATGGAGAGAGTTTTTTCTGCGAGAGCGTCGGAGTCATCGATGGGAACAATATATCCTTGCCGTCCATTTTCGATTAAATCTTGTGCGGCGCCAACGTCGGTCGTTGTCACCGGGCAACGGCATGCCATTGCTTCAAGCATGGGCAGTCCGAAACCTTCAAGGCGACTGGCGCACATCCAGACGTCGCATTGCGCGTAGACGTCACGAATTTTTTCTTGTAGCGGCTTGAACTGAAATTCACAATTTTGCGGCAAAGGGAGTTGCGCGCTTACCGGACTCGCGCCGAAAGATACGACTTTTAAGTCTGGAATGGTTTGTCGAATCTTGTCTATGGCCTTGGTAGTAATATCGATGCCTTTATTAGGGCTGTCACCATAAAGAAACCCGACGCATTGCGCTTTGTGTTTGCTGCGGATGGGCGCGTGAAAAAGTTTCGTGTCAACGCTGTTGGCAATACAAGCGATAGGTTCAACATTGAACTTAGTGCGCATAATCTGGTTGAGCCATTTAGAAATAACAATTTTTTTCATTGGCGCTCGGTACGTAGCTTCCACGCGTAGGGTTGGTGTATGGGGAAACTGCGCTTCAAAACCTTGTATAAAGTAGGTTTTGGCGCCTTTGCTTGGGGCGATATTGAGCGCCCACTCGGCAGTAATCCAATATGTTGCAATCAATATGTCCGCATCAGGAAGGTCTTTCGTCGATATTGCATCAGCTGCTGCATAGTTGATATCAAGTCCAACATGTTCGTAGTGAACTAAAGGTGTATCATCTCGGCGCGGCGCTGTGGAGCGAAGAAACAGTTTTGCGCGCTCCATAAGTGATGGCTTGTGTGCTGGTAATGCCGTTATTGTGACGCAATGCCCTTGATCGCGTAAATAGCGAGCATAAATTGAGATAACGCGATCCCCCCCTCCGGGCGAGGGCCTAAATAGAAGTATATTAATTCGCATCTTTTTAGGCATTACCTTCGTCCTGTTAGAATGAGCATGATGTAAAATATTTATCGCTTACATCGCAGTGCGGGTCATGGGGCTCAATGAACATATTCCGGTTCCATCTTAAAGTGGGATTAATTGAATTTTTTTCTGGAATCAGCAGTAGGTCGGCGCATTTTTTCAATACGCGCAAGGGCAATCCCGAGGCCAGCAAATACCCAATATATATGGGGAATCTGGCCGACGCTGCTTACGGTAAAAATGGTTAACAAAATCCCAATCACCGTTGCAAGATAAGCGCGGCAGTAGTTGGCGAGAAGCGGATCATATGTCATTGCTGATTTCATCGCCTTTCGAAGCGTCATGAGCATCGAAGCAAAAAATAATAAAAACAATGAAAGCCCGATAATGCCAGATTTCAACCCAACTTGAAGATAGGTGTTGACGATATCGATAATGCCCTGGCCTTGTCGGAGAGATTCTAGCGCAGTATTTCCGCTAATATTTCCTGTGCCGAAAAAGGGGTTGGCTAAGATCACATCCCAAGCCTGGTCAAGCAATTGTCTACGATAAGAGAATTGGTCGTTACCCCTGTCACCAATGATGGGTAACAGGCCAATAATGTTCTTGCCAAACGGCGTGAGAAGAGACAACGCGCCGGCGATTGTCGCAATGGCGCTGGCCTGGATGGCGCGCGTGAACATTTTGCGACTCAAAAGAATGTAGACCCCGATGATAGCAATGGCGCCAACCCAGGGGCCGCGTGATAAAGAGACAATCAATCCGCTTAACAGCAATCCAAAACCTGCGAGTCGATAAAAACTGGATATTTTATCATTCAGCACTGCGAGACCGACGCCGATCCCGCACATGGCGACATAGCCCCACACGATCGGATTAAATACGGATACTGATGCGCGTAAATACCCCTCGCGCATAGTGTAGCCGAAAGGCATTGCGCCAAACCAATTGTTGGAAACCGAGTTGTAGAAATGCCAGTTGCGTAGGAACTCAGGGATAGAAATAGCTGCCAATATGATGACAGGGAATACAAATGCGGCCGATAAAACTCGAATGTCTTCAAAGGATTTTGGGTAGCGGCTGAAGACATAATATAGCGGCGCAATCGCTAAAAATTCCTGGATCCCTGTGCGTAACATATGAGTGAAGCTTGGGGAACGAATCGTTAGGGCGAGTTGGAGAAGTAAAAACAACAGAAAGAATAAATCCGTCGCCCCGCCGGTTTTGGTTATTTTTTTCATATGTTTTGCTGCGAAGAAAGCGGGCAGCAATAAAACTGTCGCCATCATGAATTGTGGACTAACTTCGATAAACTTCTGGATGCCCGCAAAGCCTGGTATTGTCTCACCAAGCGTCGGCACGAAGCAAAGCAGCAACAGATAGATGGCAGGCTTCACCGGTTCGCTGCGTGACAGTGCAAAAATGACTACCGCAGAAACCAACAGAAATATCCAATAATTTGTCAGTAAAAATGCACAGGTCGTCAGAGCGAGCCATGTGATTGTCCAATTATTGACGCGTTTGGGCCCAATCAGCCTGGCAAAGGGTTTGCGAAAGAAAAAGAGCGCCACAGCCGAGACGACGAATACAACAATGAAAGCCTTTAGATGAGCTGACATAGCATTTGTCCCACGAGGGGCCTCACTGGTCTTTCATGTGCACCCTCCATAGGAGGGGCAATTGCAGGATTGTACAGCCCAATTATGCCGCGGATTTTCTTCGTGGCTTCGCAGGACCAATTAGCTTAATTGCCTGTTCTAGTCGATAAGCTGAAATGAAGTTATTAACCTCGATGGGATCACCCAAAATACCACAAGCAGAAGGGGGCTCGGTGTTGTCTCTGCGCCGCCGTGTTCAGGCAGGGGGCGCCTTTATGTTGGGCGGTTTTGGCGTCGCCCAAATTTTGCGATTATTATCAAGCCTCATACTGACACGACTTCTCGTGCCGGAAGCTTTTGGGTTGATGGCGGTCGCTGTCTCGATCAATATCTGGGCGATCATGCTTACCGATATTGGTATCTCAACAAGCGTGATTCGTAGTCATAACAGCGATGACCCTGAATTTTCGCATACCGCCTGGGTCATGCAGATCGCCAGGAATGTGTTGGTCTGGCTGATCATCATGGTTGCGGCGGGCGGAGTATATTTGCTGGCCATGTCGGGAAATTTCCGTGCAGACAGTATCTTCGCAGACCCGCTATTGCCATGGATCATGACAGCGGCTGGGATGCAGCTAGTGATCACTGCATTTTCTTCAATCAATCAAGTCATCGCGCAGCGCAAACTTGCCATGAGCCGTGTTGTGGGGCTCGAAATCGCCACCCAGCTTTTTACCATGGCGGTAACGATTAGCTTTGCCGTGTTGGGATATGGTGTCTGGGCGCTGGTGATTGGCATGCTTTCCGGCGCTGTCGTGAATACCATCGCCAGCCATTTTATTTTTGCTGGCCCGGTCATGCGTTTCCATTTCAAGCGGGAATATGCACTGGAAATATTCCATTTTGGCAAATGGCTGATCATCGCTTCATTCTTTGGGTTTTTAGTAAATCGCGGCGATCAACTTCTTTTTGGCGGGCTGATGGGGGCGGATCAGTTTGGGCTCTATGCCGTTGCCTCTATATGGATTGTCGCTGCAGCAGCGGTGATGCAAACGATCATTGGCCGGATTTTTTTCCCTGCGTTTAGCGAGATTTTTCGCGATCGGCCTCATGATTTGACCAAAGCCTATCGCCAGACTCGTCTGTTGGTTGATGGCGCTTCCATTGCCATCGCTTATGGGCTTTTCTTTTTTTCTGAATTCGCTTTTGCCATCATATACCCCGACAGTTATTCCGGAGTTGGGCATTATGTGAAGCTCTTATCTCCGTTTATATTGTTAATGCCATTTCGGTTGATCAATCAGGTTGTTCTTGCTGCTGGCGACAGCCGCAGCTTTACCGGTGTCACTGTCTTGGCGGGCTCGGCGATGTTGGTGCTAACGCCTGGCGCCTATTATCTCTTTGGGGAAAAAGCGGCGATTGTCTGTTTTGCAACTATTGAGGCAGTGGCCCTGCCGCTTATCTGGCGAATCGGTTCAAGATATTTAACAATTGAGCCAGCAACGGAAATCCGCGCCTTATCCGCACTGATTCTTTTGCTCGCCCTGATTCTGTGGGTTGGTTAATGCATGCCGCAGATGAGTCGTTCTCGGTTGAGCCGGGATAATTGCCAAATAATATTCTTTAACAATTTTTCATATTCTAACGCCCATTCCAGGGGCAATTTGCGGCTTAGATTAAACCTTTGTCAGTGAACACACCCTATCACAGATATAGTTAATTCTGTAGTAGTTTCGCCATGAGAATCCTGCTGAGATTAATGAATTGTTCGAGTGACAGGTGGCTTATGCGCAAGCGAAATATTGGTTTCTTTTTCGGTGCGGCGGGGTTCATCTTTGCCGTAGCGCAGCCCCAGTCGGCGATTGCTGAGACTAATAGCGCGGGCTCTCTTTATCCAGCAGATACGAGGCAGCCAACACAAGCTTCTGCGCGCAAAGATGAAATGGGCGCGAGTGAAGCGGCGCCAGTCATATTGAGGAGTGGGGTGGTTGATAATCCAGCCCTGGCGAAAGCGCTCGGGCCGGCCGCGTATATTTTAGACAACATTGGCGTGAGTAATGACTTCAACAGCGCCATTCGTCTCGCTGTGGGGCACCACCCTGCCTATCATTCCCAATTAACCGGGCTTGATGGCGCGCGCGCGGAACGACGCCGCGCAAAAGCGGCGCTTTACCCCCAGCTGTCAACAGTGTTTAGGGGTGATTACTCCCTGACGAGAAGTTTTGATCCCAATACTGATAATGTCGTTGAATCATTGCGCCCGCGTGAGCAGTTCACAGTCGGGCTTTCAGCGTCTCAGCTTGTTTATGATGGCGGCGCGACATTTCAGCGAATAAAAAGCGCTCGCGCTCGCGATTCTGAATTCCGGAATTCAATTAGCGCGCGCATCAATGAGCTGTCATTGGCCGCCCTTGCCGCCTATCATGATTTCGCCACACATCAGGCGCTGGTGGCGCTGGGCGATGCATTTATTCTTCGGCATGAGAAAATTCTAAATGATGTCAAAGAGCGCGAGCGTTTGGGGGCGAGTTCGAAAGCGGATGTGTCCCGCGCCTTAGCGCGTCTTGCTGCTGCCCAGGCGCGGGTGTTTGAAATCCGTGAAAGCAAACAATTCGCCGAAATACGCTATCAGGAATTTTTCACCTCAGAACCAGGTTTGTTAAGGCGTCCTTCTTTTGTCGCGGTGAGTGTTGATACGCGCTCCCAGGCGATGGCGCTTGCCACCGGCCGAAGCCCGGAAGTCGCGATCTCCGCCGCGCGCAGAACAGCCTCCCAAGCCGACTACAAGGCCGCCAAAGGCGCCCGCCTTCCAGAAGTTCGGGTTTCAGTTGATGCGGTTAAGTTCGATGTGTTTGACAGCGGCAATGATTTTGATGTGCGCGCCGGCCTGGTTGTAAATTATAATATTTTTGGCGGCGGCGCTCGTGCGGCTGATATTGCTCAGGCGAGGGCGCGCGCCCGGCAGAACCAATTTACCGAAGAGCAAACCCGGGAAGCTGTTGCAAGGGATGCAGCGATAGCATTTGAGCGTAGTGTGGGAGCGGCTGCCCGGTTGCAGGCCCTTGAGACCGCTGTCATCGCTCATAACCAGACGCGCGATCTAATCCTCGAGCGCTACCGTGTCTCACGTGGCGATTTGATTGATGTCTTGCAGACCGAAAATGACTATTTTGAAGCCGGTATGGCGTATCTAACGGGCCTGGCTAACCGTGATATGGCGGTTTACGGGTTGATGGAGCATACGGGCGATCTGCTGCGGTTTTTCTCCCCCCAAGAAGAATTTGCAAACGCAGTAGCCTGGGCTGATGACGCAGATAGCAAAGACGGTGCTGGCAATGAGTAAAAAACTGCCTCGCCGCGATAAGTTTATACAAACGAATCACTGGTTATTTGCGCCGCTACGCGACAACTCCAAGATCTATGGTCAGACGATATTGGCGGCGGTGATCGTCAATCTTCTGGCGCTGGTATCGTCGTTTTTTATCATGACGGTCTATGATCGCGTGTTGCCCAACAATGCAATGGAATCGCTGATAGCCCTTACCATTGGCGTGTTGTTCGCTCATGTTTTTGATTTTACGCTAAAATCTTTACGGGGATATTTTATCGATATTGCCGGGCAACGCCTTGATGCAACGGTGGGCGTGTCGATCTTTGACAATCTCATATCCATGCGCCTTGAGGCAAAGCGCGGCGCCACGGGCGCTGTTGCGGGACTTATCAAGGAATTTGAAAACTTGCGTGATTTTTTCAGCTCCGCAACGTTGGTCGCCATTGTTGATTTGCCATTTATCTTTTTGTTCATTGCAACGATTGCTTTGATCGGCGGGCCGATCGCTTTCGTGCCGTTGATTGGCGTTATGATGGCGATCCTTGCGGGCGTTGCCATTCAGCCGCTGATTATGCAGCGCACCAAAGAGGCGATGGCGGAAGGCCATCAAAAACATGCAGTCCTGATCGAGACCCTTTCTGGCCTTGAAACAGTCAAGAGTGTGGACGCGTCGTCGTTGATGCGGGGGCGTTGGCGTTCCGGCGTGATGCGCCAGGCGCGGATCTCTACGATGGGTCGTTTTTTCAATCAATTCGCGGTTAATGCCGCAGGCTTCGCCCAGCAATTTTCGCAAGTTGGCGTTGTCGTCATCGGCGTTTTCCTGGTGAGTGCCAATGAGATAACGACTGGCGCCCTGATTGCGAGTGTGATCCTCACTGGCCGCGCCATGGCTCCCCTTGGCCAGGTTGCGTCATTGTTGAGCCGCGTTAACGGCGCCTATGCATCTTATAAGTCGCTCAATGAATTGATGACAATACAGTCAGAGATTGATCCTGACCGTGACTATCTATCACGGCCTTCGCTGAGCGGTAAGATAGAATTTCGTGAAGTGAATTTTACCTATCCCGGACAAACAGTGCGCGCTCTTGATGAGGTGAGTTTTACAATTGAGCCTGGCGAGCGTGTTGCCATTCTTGGCAAAAACGGATCGGGCAAGAGTACGATTGTACGCCAGATCACAGGGATATTTGAACCGACCGAAGGTTCAGTGTTGGTTGATGACACAGACATCCGCCAAATTCATCCGTCCGATTTGCGGTCCAATATCGGTGTCGTACTCCAGGATGTTTGTTTATTTTCCGGCAGCATTAAGGAGAACATCACGCTTGGTCTCGACAAGATTTCAGACGAAGATGTGTTGCGCGCGGCTAAGATCGCCGGGGTTCATGAATTCGTTGGGGCGACGGCGGGGGGTTATGATCAGCGGCTTGCTGAACGCGGTGAGGGATTATCTGGCGGTCAGCGCCAGGCGATTGCGCTTGCGCGAGCGCTCGCCGCTGACCCGGCAATCTTGTTGCTCGATGAGCCGTCAAGCGCTCTGGATAGCCAGTCAGAAGCCGCGTTGATCGCGCGGCTTGATGCAGCGACACAAGGGCGGACCCTGCTGGTGGTGACCCATCGTGTCTCCATGGTGAAACTTGTTGATCGCATTATCATTCTCGACCGGGGGCGCATTGTTGTTGATGGGCCGCGCGATAGCGTGTTTCAGGCAATGGAAGCCGCACAAGGCGGCGAGACAAAACGCATAAGCGCCTTGAAGCCAGTATCGAGCGAGGCCGCTTGATGTCTCGTTCGCGCGAAATTGAACCGGTCTGGGCGGAAATAGATGAATCGATGATTATCGAGCCAACCCGGGCCGCGCAATATCTTCTCTATGTTATCGCCGGGTTGTTCTTTACGACGCTTGTCTGGGCGTCTGTTGCAAAACTTGATCGCGTCACCCGGGGGCAGGGGCGGGTTGTGACGTCAAACCAGCTTCAAGAAGTGCAATATCTTGAGGGCGGTATTGTTCAGGAAATTCTTGTCTCCGTTGGCCAACATGTTGCTGCGGGAGAAGTGCTGATCAAACTTGACCCAACTCAGATCAATGTAGAATTCAATCAAGGGCGGGAGGGGTATAATTTATTGGTTGCCCGTATTGCTCGCCTCGAATCAGAAGCAGCTCAACAGTCCGTTCACTTTTCGCGCGATTTAGCGCGTTCGTCCCCCCGGATTGTAGCCAATGAGCTGGCGCTTCACGAAGCGCGTAAAGCGGAACTTGACGCATCCCTAGAAGTCGAGACCAGCAAGTTCGATCAGCGCAGAGAAGTTTTAGCGGATGCGCATGTGTCGCTTGAAACGGCAAAAGAAGCGCTGCTGCTGGCGGCTGATGAATTAGACATGATGCAGCGCCTTGTTGATAAGGGTATTGAACCAAAGATGGAATTGCTGCGCACCCGCCAACGTGAAGCTGCCGCCAGGGGGGATGTTCAACGCGGCCGCATTGCCGTCAAGCGCATTTCGCTGGAAGTTGCGGAAGTGAAAGGCGAAATCGAGCGTATCCGAAAAACTTTTGCCGCTACTGCTGCGGATGAACTTGCTGAAGTCAGGGCGGATTTTGAATCGTTAAAAGGCGAATTGCCAGCGCTTCAAGACAGGGTTGCGCGCACTGATGTGCGCTCGCCGGTAGCCGGAATTGTCAATCGTGTACTTGTCTCTACGATTGGCGGTGTGGTTGCCTCCGGTGAGACCATTGTTGAAATCGTTCCGAGCGAGGATACGCTGCTGGTGGAAGCGCAAATTAAACCGGCCGATATTGGATTTTTGGTAATCGGTCAGGCTGTCAAAGTCAGCATCACCGCATATGATTCATCCGTATATGGTTCGATGGATGGGGCCATCGAAACGATCAGTCCCGATGCGATCGAAAATGAAAAAACTGGCGAGAGCTTTTATAATATCACCGTGCGCACGAGCACCGAGATATTGGAGAGCAAACGCGGTAGGCTGAAAATCTTGCCTGGTATGGCGGCGGAAGTATCGGTATTGAATGGGAAGCGGACCGTTTTAGCTTATTTGATCAAACCCCTCGCGAATATTAGCGATAAGGCGATGCGGGACAAATGACGCAGTTGGATTGCTAGGAATTTCTTGTCCGTGTGATGAAATTGCTTTCTTGTAGCCCCTACCGTCTCGCCAGGATCTAATTGTAATCGAAATGACAAAGCACATCACTGTTATTGTTGTGAATTACAATAGCGGCGCGCGATTGCAAAAATGCATGGCCGCGCTTTCCGCACAGACTTACCGTGATTTTGATGTGCTTGTCGTTGACAATAATTCAGGCGACCAGTCGTTGGATTTTGCGATGCCGGAAAACCTTGATGTGCGGTTTATTCGCTTGCCGGAAAATGTTGGTTTTGCTGCGGCCAATAACAGGGCCGCTGAGATCACGAGCGCGGAGTGGCTGGCATTTTTGAATCCCGACGCCTATGCGCAAGATGATTGGTTACAGTCGTTTGTAAACGGAGCAGCCCGCTATTTGGATGTTGACGCCTTTGGCTCGTTGCAACTGAACGCCGCGGATCCGTCACTGATCGATGGCGCGGGTGACGTTTATTTTGCGGCGGGCATTTCCTATCGCGGGGGCTTTAGTCATCCGGTTGAAACGGCGCCCGTCGAAGGGGAGTGTTTTGCCCCTTGTGCGGCGGCTGCATTTTATCGCAGGCAAGTCTTTGACCGGCTTGGTGGATTTGAAGAGAGCTTTTTTTGTTACAGTGAAGATGTGGATTTGGCCTTCCGGCTTCGCTTGGCCGGGGGGCGCGTGGTGCAGCTACGCGACGCAGTCGTTCACCATGAGGGGTCCGGCATCACTGGCCAGCTAAGCGGGTTCGCGATCTATCATGGTCATAGAAATCGTCTATGGACATATTTTCGCAACATGCCCGTCTCGTTGCTTTTTATTACGCTTCCGGCTCAATTGGTTATGAGTTTTCTGCTTATTTTCTATTTCGTATTCAAGGGGAGCGGCGGCCCGTATTTAAAGGCAATGCGAGATGCGATTACAGGACTTCCTCAAGCTTTGAAGGATCGCCGTCGTATACAGGCGACACGTCGCGCTTCGATTGGTTCCATCGCAAAGGCAATGGTTTGGTCGCCCATTCGGTTTCTAAAGCGGGAGCCGCATTCCCAACATTGAATTCATCATCACTATCCCGCCTTATATGGTGAACAGCAAATTACTCCTTCTAGTTGTAAGGGTGAAAGCAGACGCCTCGTAAGCGTGCTGGAATGTTATTTGCTTCTACACGGTTGATATTTGGCAAACGGCGTCCAAGGGTTATGTTTTTGTTTCATAAAAGCGAAAAAAGCAAGAATCCGCCGCCCAAAGCCATAATATGGCGACTACGGGCTTGCATTGATATCTATTGGGTCGTTAGTTGTCGGTCGTTATGTGTGTATTTAGTAGGATAGGGGACGGAGAAAATGACTCCAGGGGATGATCTCATAATTGGAACTGCTGGCGACGATTCGCTGGAAGGGCTAGGCGGTAACGATACAATTAACGGCCTTGGCGGTAACGATACGCTTGATGGCGGCGATGGCGTAGATACATTGTCGGGCGGCGCGGGCAATGACCGACTGATCCTCGGTCCCTCAGCGACTGCGTTTGGCAATGGCGTCCTCACTGCGAGCGTTGATGGTGGTTCCGGCATTGATACACTGGTCATTCCTTTTAACAAAATTCAAGTTTCGCAAACATTCGGTGACCTTGATCCGCAAGCAACATTTCTACTTGGTGATGATTCAGGCAATGACATCCGGCCAATTGGTATTGAGCTTCTGGAATATAATGATCAGACCCTTGAGCTGTTGCTTGGTACGTCTGGAAACGATGTGTTGACAGCATCGCTCGGGTTTCCCGCGATTATGGTTTCAGGCCTTGGTAACGATACGCTCACCGGCTCGGCTTTCGGTGATTCTATTCAAGCGGCGCCAGCTTCCGCAGGCGCTGGAAGCAAAACGATTTCCGGTCTCGGCGGTGATGACGCGATCAGCTCTGGAGATGGCGCTGATTTCATATTGGGCGGCGCGGGCAAAGATACAATCATTGCCGGTGGCGGTGCCGACACAGTGGATGGTGGCACCGGCGCGGATTTTATCCTCGGCGGTGCAGGTAATGATTTGCTCCTAGGTGATGGCGGTAGTGACACTCTGTTGGGTGGAGGAGGCAATGATACGCTCATCGGCGGTTTAGGTTCCGATAATTTGAACGGTGGGGGCGGGACTGATCTTGTGGATTATTCCGGCACATCCCCGGGGGTTACAGTGAATCTGCTTACGGGATCAGGGTCGGGCGGTCAGGCTCAGGGGGATACTTATTCCGGCATAGAAAATATCACTGGCACTAACAAAGTTGACAACCTGACGGGCGACAACAACGCGAACATAATTCTCGCCGGTCGCAGTTCAGACGTACTTTCTGGACTTGACGGTAACGATACTTTGGACGGCGGTGGCGCTGCAGACATGATTTCCGGCGGTGATGGAGACGATTCGATCATCGGTGGCCTGGGTAAGGACGTACTGCTCGGAGAGCTTGGGAATGACACGATTCACGGGGGCGGTGGAAAGGATACGATCGTCGGCGGTGATGGAAATGACTTTATGACTGGCTTTACCGATGATGACAGTATTACTGGCGGCTTGGGGAATGACACGATCGACGGCGGCAACCGGCATGATGTGCTGTTGGCTGGAGAGAGTGGAAATGATCTTATTTTTGGCGGCGCCGGTAACGACACTCTCGATGGTGGTCTAAATGATGATACGCTGGATGCTGGCGGCGGTGCCGACCTCGCTCTTGGTGGGGGCGGTAGTGACTCTGTTTTTGGCGGCGCAGGTAATGATACAGTAGATGGCGGCATCGGCAATGATACCGTTGATGGCGGCAATGGTCTTGACACAGTACTGGGTGGAGGCGGCGCCGACTTACTCATTGGTGGGGCGGGTGAAGACTCGCTTGAAGGTGGTGACGGCAATGACACGTTACAAGGCGGTAATCGTAATGACACTTTAAGGGGTGACGGCGGCAATGATGACCTTGATGGCGGCAATAATGATGATCAACTCTTTGGCGGTGCGGCGAATGACACGCTGGCAGGCGGTAACGGCAATGATACGCTGACCGGCGACGGAGGTAATGATCAGTTCAACTTCAGTATTACCAATGATGCAGACGTTATTACAGACTTTGCGGCAGGTGCAGGTGTGGCTGATGTCATTCAACTTTCAGGTTTTGGAGCTGCATTTGATACGTTTGCAGAAGTTTTTGCTGCTGCGACAGATGACGGTTTTGGCAACACTGTGATCGATTTTGGCGGCGGCGATACGCTTACGCTGACCGGTGTTACAGCGGCCAGTCTTGATGCGGATGATTTTATATTCATTTAGGCAAGCATTGGTTGATTTCAAATGCAGCGACAATTGACTCGAGACATTGACCAAATTGTGCTGTAGCGCCGAAATACATGCCCCCCATTCTTAGTGTGAATGGAGGGACAGCAGGTGTCAGCCCCGTGCGGTTTTGCGAGAATTTTGTTAGTATCGGCTTATTTTTGCCGTATTATTTATGCAGCCTTCAAAAAGGTGCGTTTTAGATGATTCATTAAATTTAAGATTGGGGTGAGCAATGACAACTTTTTCCATAGTTGAAGATGCTTCTGTCGGGGCCAGCGGCGTTTCCGCCGGCGTGATTGCATCCGTAAAAGCCAATATTCTCGCCGCGGCGGAATTATGGAATCGCTACTTTGTTCAAGGCGCTTTCGACATCAAGATTGAACTAATCTTTGATGATATATCAGGCTCGACGCTGGCAACCGGCGGTAGTGGTCTTACATTTTCAGGCTTTGGCGGGGCGGGATTTGAAGTTTGGAAAGTCGACTCGATCGAGGAGTACATAATAGGCGGAGAATTTGCGCTTGATGATGGCGACCCTGGTACGGATGATACAATCGACATCTCGATCACTGTCGATACGCCGCTTCTCCTTGCTGGAGATTTCTTTTTTGATCCTGATCCCTTTTCCCGTACCGCTGCGGTTCCTGCAGGCAAGAATGATTTTATGTCGGTAATGCTGCACGAAATGGGGCATGGATTCGGCTTTCTTTCCGTAAGTTTTAAGTTTAGACGGAATGGATACGGTGGACGATAGCGGTAGCCCAGATGCTCCGGATTTAAGTCCGTTTGATCTTTGGGTTGATCCCGATGCCCCTGGTGGGCGGTCATTTGTCGGGCCTGCCGCCACAGCGCTCTTTGGTGGCGATATTATTTTGGATCCTGGCTCAAGCGGCCACATCGCAAAAGCGAGCGATGGCGGTTTTGAAAATTTAATGGATCCGTCTTTGTTGGTTGGCTCACGTAGTTTCATCGCGCCAATTCATATTGCGATGCTCGATGATGTAGGGTTGCCGGTGCGTAAGGTTAGTTCTGGCGATGATGTCATGTTTGGCTTTGATAAGGTCGCCGACGTTATAGATCTGTTGGGAGGCGCTGACTCATATAGTGGCCTCAGCGGCGCCGACTCCGTTAAAGGTGGTACCGGAGCTGATACCCTTAACGGGGATGCGGGCGCCGACACGCTTGACGGCGGCGGCGCGGCGGATCTGCTTTTCGGCGGTACTGGCGGCGATCTTTTGATCGGTGGTTTTGGTGCGGATGTATTGCGCGGCGAGGCCGGCAATGACACGCTTGACGGCGGCGGTGGCAATGACACGCTGATTGGTAGGGAAGGGGCTGACTCGCTTTTGGGCGGGATCGGCGACGACCGGCTTTTTGGTGGTGATGGCAACGACACGCTTGATGGCGGCAACCGGAATGATGATCGGGTGAGCGGTCAAAATGGAAACGATCTCCTGTTTGGCGGCGCCGGGATCGATCAAGTCTTTGGCGGGCTCGACGATGATACAATCGATGGCGGTGGTGGTAATGACCGGGGCATCGGAGGGGCGGGGAACGACTCCATTAAGGGCGGCGCTGGTAATGATTCTGTGACTGGGGGCGATGGCGATGACACAGTGGATGGAGGTGGTGGTGTTGATACGGTGATCGGCGGCGCCGGCGCAGATTCTTTGATTGGCGGGGCCGGTGAAGACAGCCTCACAGGCGGTGACGGTAATGACACGCTTGATGGCGGCAACCGCGACGATACGCTGAAAGGCCAGGGCAATAATGACATTCTTGATGGCGGCAACGGCAATGACGAGCTGTTCGGCGGCGGCGGCGCTGACACCCTTGAGGGGGGGCGCGGCGACGACACGTTAAATGGCAATGCAGGAGATGACCTCTTTTTGTTCACGCTGGGTGATGATGCAGATGAAATCAACGGTTTCAACGCGGGTGCGGCGACGGATGATGTGATTTCGTTAACGGGGTTTGGCGCCGCATTTGATACGTTTGCGGAAGTTTCCGCTGCCGCGAGTGACGATGGCTTCGGTAATACAGTGATCGACTTCGGTGGAGGGGATACAATCACTCTCATCGGCGTTGCAGCCGCTAG
>JAADIH010000296.1 GCA_013151435.1 Alphaproteobacteria bacterium | reverse complement strand
ATGTGGCTTCACCACCGCCTTCATGGTGTTCAAGCGCCTGCGCCGTCGCGCTGATCATCAAAAATGCTGCACCAAATGCTGCGCACAATAAACGCACAATAATTCTCCCTATGATGCTTTTTTTACAGTAGAAATAAAGGTTTTAACAAGGTTGTTGTCTTTTTTGCCTGGCGCAGATTCAACCCCGCTTGAGACATCAACACCTAAAAATGCTGCAGCATTTTTTTGCGCAGCAATAATTTCAGTGACATTCTGCGGAGTGAGCCCGCCAGCCACCAGGTAAGGTGTTTCGCCGTCATAGGCCGCCAAGGTAGAGCAATCAAAAGCTACGCCATTACCGCCGGGAAGGCGCGCGCCTGGGGGCGGCTTGGCGTCAAACAAAAGAATATCCGCAGCCTCAGCAAATTCCCTCGCTGCCGATAGGTCATCCTCGGAGCTCACCGGGATGGCTTTGATTACATCAACAGCAAATTCGCGACCCAATTCCTCGACGCGTTCGGGGCTTTCATGACCATGAAACTGAAAATGCGTTAGAAACGGCGCGGTAGGGGCGAGTTCCATTTCACCGGCATCCACAAAGAGACCGACCAGCTTTGGCAGCGCAAAACCCTCATCAAAGCTCGCTTGTTTGAGCTCAACAATAATCTCTTCAGCAAACTCCGGGGTAATGAAACGGGGGCTTTTCCGGAATAAAACAAAGCCAAGATAGTCAGCGCCAGCTCGCGCCGCGACGAGCGCCGTATCAGATGATTTAACACCACAAATTTTTACTCCACAAACCCTGTCCAATACGCTCGCCTGAGATGTGTCGTTCATTGCATTGGCCCTAGGGTGCGCTCACGCTTTCAAGCAATGGCGGCTCATTCTCTCCCACCTTTGGGGCGGCTGTGGTTGTTGTCGCGTCATGTGGCTTCCCCTCCGGAGATTGTATCACATGCCTGTTGGCGTCAGCCATTTCACGGCGCAAGGCCTTCAGTTCGCGATGTTCCTGATGGGCTTTTTGACGACGCGCCGCACCGGACTGCCATATGCCTGCAGCCCCAAGACCAACCCCCAGAAACAGCATCAAGGCCAGCCACAACCACAAAGGCAGCGCCAATGAAGTCACCGCAGGGCTGCTGGCGTTAAAAGGATCAAGACTGATCGCCACCAACTGACGGTTGGCCACCAGAAACAGGACAGCAAGTACAAACAGCGGAATCCAGAATATGCGATAGAGCCACTTCTTCATGGGCAGCACCATCTCATATTCGCAAGGGCATACACAATCAGTTTTCCCTATTCACCGCCACCATCATCAGGGGCCTCAGCGCCATTGGTGAAGCGCCCCTCACGGTTGAGGCGGTCACGAAGCTCTTTCCCGGCCTTAAAGAAGGGAGACCATTTCTCTTCGATCTGAACGGCTTCACCGCTCCTTGGATTGCGCCCCACCCGAGCCGGGCGATGTTTGACCGAGAATGCGCCAAAGCCGCGCAACTCCACCCGATCACCGCGCGCCAGGGCGTCAGTAATCTCGTCAAACACGATAGAAACGATCCGCTCAATGTCGCGATGAAACAAATTAGGGTTCTCATCAGCGAGCTTTTGCACCAGCTCAGATTTGATCATTTTTCCGTTGATCTCCCCGCCGCGCAGACAAGCGGCTCCCGTCGATACCCTATATTCAGCGAAAGAAAGTTAATGTGCAACCTCGTATAAGGAAAACATCTTCTAATTCAAGCGCTTAACACAACACTGGCAAACGGGCCATGCGGCGTCAAGGCCGCTTCTCTCGAAAAGCATCAAAAGGTATGGCCTTCCTATGACACAGCGCGACAATAGTGACACATCCTTTGGTTTTCGCACCGTAGAGGCCAGTGAAAAGGCCGGATTGGTGCGTGGGGTCTTCGACAGCGTCGCTGGCCAATATGATCTGATGAACGATCTTATGTCCGGGGGCGTTCACCGAATCTGGAAATCAACGCTTCTTGATCGCCTCGCCCCACAGCCGGGCCAAATACTGGTGGATGTTGCCGGCGGCACTGGCGATGTGGCGATCGGATTTTTAAAACGCGCTAATGGCCGGGCCTCATCGGAATTGAAGTCACCGGCAAGCGCTGTCATTTGCGACATCAATTATGAAATGCTTGCGGCTGGCATCGCGCGCAGCGCCGCAGCGCCCTTCGCCTCACAACTCACCCGGATTTGCGGCGACGCCCAGTCACTACCCCTCGAAGACGGGCATGCAGACGCCTATACCATAGCTTTCGGTATACGGAATGTAACCGATATTGATGCGGCATTACGTGAAGCATATCGTGTGTTGCGCCCAGGCGGGCATTTTGTTTGCCTTGAGTTCTCTCATCCGATTACGGAGGGCATGCAAAAAGCCTATGATGCTTATTCCTTTAAAGTCATCCCCTGGCTCGGAGAGGTTGTCGCCAATGATCGCGCCTCCTATCAGTACCTGATTGAATCGATTCGCAAATTCCCCGGGCAAGAGGCATTTGCAGCGCGTATCCGCAAAGTTGGATTTTCCCGCGTTTCTTATGAAAACCTCACCGGCGGTGTCGCAGCTTTGCACATGGCCTGGCGGATTTAGGCGCAGTATTTGATGTTCAATTTTCTTGTAGATTACGCGCGCCTCGCCAGAGCTGGATGGACGTTAACCCGCCATGACGCACTGATCCCCCGGGAATACGCCCATCTTGCCCCCGGCCCGGTGCGCGCGCTCGGCGCCGTCACTCGCCTTGGCGCACACAGCAAAGGCAAGCGTCCGGGCGAGCGCCTGGCCAGCGCATTTGAAAAACTGGGGCCGGCTTATGTAAAGCTCGGGCAGTTCATGGCCACCCGCCCTGATATTATCGGCTTTGAACTGGCCGCCGATCTCGGACGGCTTCAAGATAAGATGCCGCCGTTCTCTGATGCCGCCGCACGTAAAGAAGTTGAAGCAGCATTTGGAAAATCAGCAGATGATCTGTTTGCGGAGTTTTCTCCGCCGATTGCGGCTGCCTCCATCGCCCAAGCTCATCGTGCAAAATTGCATGACGGCAGGGTTGTTGCGGTAAAAATTCTGCGGCCGAAAATTGAGCGCATTGCACAAAATGAATTCCGCGCGTTTTCGCGCGCTGCGCGCGCCATTGAGGCGGTTTCAAAAACTGCACGACGCATGGAGCCGGTGCGGTTCATCGAGACTTTGAAAGACTCCGCCGCCATTGAGCTTGATTTGCGCATGGAGGCAGGCGCCGCGTCAGAGCTTGCAGAAAACCTTAAATCTGAGGCCGATATTCGTATCCCCGAAGTCATCTGGCCGCTCTCGGCAAGGCGTGTTTTGACCATTGAATGGATCGACGGCACGCCCATTGGTGATATCAAGGCCCTTGATGAGCGCGGGGTCGACCGTAAAGCATTGGCCCAGCTCGTCATCTCTATATTTTTAAAGCAGGCGCTCCATACCGGGTTTTTTCACGCCGATATGCATCAGGGCAATCTGATTATCGACATGCAAGGCCGCCTCGCCATGGTTGATTTCGGAATCATGGGCCGCCTTGATGAGGAAGCACGCCACACCTTTGCCGAGATCATTTATGGCTTCATCACCCGAAATTATCGACGCACGGCGGAGGTCCATTTTTCTGCCGGCTATGTCACGGACGCACATTCCGTCGAAGCCTTCGCCCAGGCGCTGCGCGCCGTTGGCGAGCCTTTGTTTGGAAAGAACGCCGCCAATGTGGATATGTCGCGCGTCCTTCAGCAACTTTTCGACGTGACGGCTTTGTTCGATATGCATCTGCGGCCAGAGCTTCTTTTATTACAACGGACCATGGTCACCGTGGAGGGCGTCGCGCGTATGCTCGATCCGGAAATCGATATGTGGGAGGCGGCAACGCCAACTGTGCGCAGCTATATTAATGATATGATTGGCCCTAAGGCGCATGCGGAAAAGTTAAAATCTGCAGCCCTGAAAGCCCTCGAGATTGCGCCGCAGCTTCCAAAATATGTGGAGGATATGGGCAAGGCGGCGGAGAAAATTGTCGCCAATGACGCTCATATCCAAGCTGCGCGACGCCCGAGACCTACGAACCTCGGTGGAATAGCGTTAATTATAGGGACACTCGCCCTGACGCTCGCGATTTTCCTGATTTTGCGCTAGAATGCCAGCCATGCACAATAACTCAATTCTCCTG
>JAADIH010000092.1 GCA_013151435.1 Alphaproteobacteria bacterium | reverse complement strand
CGGAAATCGGCGCGCTGGATCATATGCTCCAGCCGGATTTTGAACTCACTGATGAAGCTCCTGTCAATGCGCACGATTCCAACGTACTCGCAGTCCGTTTCGTGGTTCTTGAGCTGGTTTCCGGTTTTAACGATCCGGTCGCCATCCACGCCAAAACGAAAATCCGCGTCATCGATTCTTGTGCAGTCAGAGAGCATGACCACATGTTGAGTTTGAGCCAGTGCGACGTCGATGACATTTTCTTCCACATAAAGGTCCGCATTCATCAGAATGACATCTTCATCGAGTAGCTCTTTCGCCAGCCACAAGGATGTAATGCTGTTGGTGACGGAGTATAATGGATTGTGAAAATATCTAACTTGCGACCCAAGTTCATCGCGAATGAGTTGGCTTTTGTAGCCTGTAATAACCGTAATATCATCAACGTTGCGGCTTTTGAGTACTCTTACCATCCGTGTAATGAGGGTTTCACCGTTAGCCATGATCAGGCTTTTGGGTTTATCTCCAATGATACTACTAATACGCGAGCCAATACCGGCCGCCATTATGATTGCTTTCATAGACCATTTCTTTCAAATTAGAGGGGGCTCAACGCGTCAGCACCGTGAGCGCTGAAATCAGCGCATCTACGTCAGCATCGTTTTGGGCGCCCATGTGGCTTACACGAAAAATCTTGTGCTTAAGGGCCCCACCGCTTGGGGCCGTTTCCATGTCGAACTGGGAGCGCAGCCTTTGGACAATTTCAAAGGCGTCGTGCTCTTTGCAGAGAATGGATGTTACAGCATTCGATTGCCGCGACGGCATCGTGTCGAATGGTAGATAAGCAATAGATTTTCGGAAATAGCAAGCTCTTTGCCTATGTTGATCAATGACATCGGGAAGGGTGCGCTGCTCTATATCACGCAACCGTTGATGAAGCTGGAGGAAAAGCCCAATGGCGGGCGTGAAGGGCGCCTGCCCGCGCTCCTGATTATTGAGATAGTCTGCAAGGTTGAAATACAGCGATTTTGGGGTGATTTCCCCAAGCCGGGACTGGGCCCGTTCACTCATCGCGATAAAGGATAGCCCCGGGGGAAGGGCAAGCGCCTTCTGAGAGCTTAAAACTGTCACATCCACATGCCACGCGTCCATCAAGAACGGATCGGCGCAAATGGTGCTTATGGCATCAACGATGTACAGAAGATCAAATTCTCGGGTGATGCGTCCAATGGCCTCGATATCGTAAAGCTGGCCAGTAGAAGTTTCATGGGCATTGATAAGCAGTGCTGTGAATTTTTCGCGCGAGAGGGTCTGAGACAACCGGTCTAAATCGATGTCTTCACCGGCATTCAGCTTTAATTCCGTATAAGGTATAGTATGAACGCGGCAAAGATCGCACCATCGCTGACCAAATGTGCCGCCGTTAATGACCAGAACCCGGTCGGAAGTATCCAGGAAATTAAGGACAGCCGCTTCCATGGCCGCCGTACCTGAACCTGTCAAAAGGGCAATTGGGCCGCTGGTTTGGAACACAAGCCCAAGACCCTGGAGTATTTCTTTTGTAAATCTCGAGAAATCTTGCGTTCGATTGTACGGAGGTTGTTCTGCCCCCTTAGCAAGGATGTGCGCCTCTACAGGAACCGGGCCGGGCGTAAATAGTTTCCTAGAAGGCGTCATTCAATCATTCTCCTAAAAGCCGATGTCCCCTTTTCTGATTTTTGCCAGTCTGCCCAACCAAAGCCGAGCGCCCGGAAGCTCTGCCGAGCAGGATGCGTCACGCAAACTTGGAAGTTGCGAACAAGAACCACAATCAGTGTACGAAAGGTCAGACCTTCTTATGGGAAATCATGTAATTTGTCGAGGGGATTAATGGTAATGGGCAGCGCCGATCAAACCCCTACTTCCCCGGTTATTCGAGAAATTGATATGAAACCCCAACAAAACGAGCATATAAAAGTGGCTTTACGAGAGACTGCTATCTGACCGAGCTTTCGCTCAAGCCAGATTTTCCAATTTCTTCCAGGATGAGCCTGAATGCGCCATCAGGCGACCGGCACAAGGTTCGATATCGCTTCACGAAGGCGAGCCATACTTTGGATAGTCCACCCCGGAGAGATAGGTAACGTTTTGTACCTAAGACATGGGCGCCGCCCTCGCGCCGAACGGGTTGTCGATAGTTGTAACGTTTGCGGCGCCAGTTGATCACGCCTATTGGCGAAGGCTAATGCTCGCGTTGGATATAAGTTTACTTGCAAAAGGTCTTGTGGAGCGTGCGGATAATGTCCGCTGCGGCTTTATCGGCGATTGAATAGTAGATCGTTTGCGCGTCGCGGCGGGTGGCGACCAGCCCTTCCTGCCTTAGGCGAGCCAGATGCTGGGATACCGTCGCCTGGCGCAAATCCAGAGCTCATCGGTCAATTCGCTGACCGATTTTTCGCCATCGGCCATAAGGCAAAGCAACATGAGCCGATTGGGCGAGGACATCGCTTTTAACAGCTGCGACGCTTCGTCCAGATTTTCTTCCATTTTGGCAAAAATTGCCATGGATAACCTCTTTACATTCGAATATACGAATATATATAATAAGCATTATCGCAGCCCGCGTCCAGATGAGAATATTTCCCATGGGCGCCCTCCGCGAGTAGTATAATAGAGGAGAACAGGTCATGAATATCGATCGAAGCGTGTTTGCATTTGCTGGTTTGTTGATCCTGATCAGCGTAGGGCTTGGACTTCTGGTGCATCCCTATTGGTTCGCCCTGACCGCGTTTGTCGGGCTCAATATGTTCCAGGCGGCGTTTACGAAACTGTGTCCCCTTGCGATCATGTTAAAACGTATTGGCGTCAAACCAGGGCCAGCATTTAAGTAGTCTCAATGGCGAAATAAATCGTGGAACAGGGAAGACAATGACATGAACCCGATTACATCCAGCGCTGTATTGAGACCAGCTTTTTATATGTGGGCGGCGGCGATTTTCAGTTTCCTGATGATCGCCGTGGTCGCCGCGCCGAGCCTGGCGCCGAATAGTTTTTCGTTTCTTCAGCCTCTCAAAGTGGACACCGACCCTGAGAACATGCTCGCCGCGGATGAGCCGGTGCGTGTTTTTCATAATCAGATGAAAGCGGAATTCACGCTGAACGACCTTATTGTTGTCGGTGTAGTTGATGAAGTGCACAAGGAAGGGGTTTTTAATGTTGATACGCTTAGCGATGTCTATGCGCTGACGGAATTTGCAAAAACCATCCGATGGGATGCGCAGGGTGCAGACGGTGAAATAGAACAACGCGGTGTTATCGCCATCGATATCATCGCTCCTTCGACGGTCGATTCGATAGAACAGGCCGGGCTTGGCTCGGTGCGCTTTGACTGGCTGCTTCCGGCCCCGCCAAAAACTGAAGAAGAAGCGCTCGCCGTGCGAACGCGCGCCCAGCGGATACCAACGCTGAACGATACGCTTGTTTCTGGCGACGGCACGGCGATCGCACTGTATATCCCGATCACCTCCAAAGATGTGAGCTTCCGCGTCGCCAAGGCGTTGCGCGGCAAGATCGCCGAATTTGATGGCGACGCCGTCTATTATATTACCGGGCTGCCGGTTGCGCAGGATCAGTTCGGTGTTGAGATGTTCAAGCAGATGGCGATTTCTGCGCCGGCGGCAATGGCGCTGATCTTCGTGTTGATGTGGCTTTTCTTCCGACGCCTCAACC
>JAADIH010000308.1 GCA_013151435.1 Alphaproteobacteria bacterium | reverse complement strand
GAACGGTTAACCGAGTATTGCCGCAGCCGGGCCGGCCAGGCCAAAAGTAGGGCCGATGAGGGCGCTAGCACTACCGGTAGCGCCAACGGGGAAAAAGGCGCTCAAAAAGGCGCGAAGATCTATTTCAAGCGTGACGAGCTAAACCATACCGGCGCCCACAAGATCAACAATTGCATGGGACAGATTCTGCTGGCGCGGCGTATGGGCAAGACTCGCATCATCGCCGAGACCGGCGCCGGTCAGCATGGGGTAGCGACGGCGACGGTGTGTGCGCGGTTCGGGCTGCCTTGCGTGGTCTATATGGGGGCCACCGATATAGAGCGGCAAAAGCCCAATGTCTTTCGCATGAAGCTCTTGGGGGCGGAGATCATCCCCGTCACCTCTGGGCGCGGCACCTTAAAAGACGCCATGAATGAAGCCCTTAGAGACTGGGTCACGAATGTAGACTCAACCTTTTATATCATTGGAACGGCAGCGGGCCCGCACCCCTATCCGGAGCTGGTGCGCGATTTCCAATCGGTGATCGGCAATGAGGCGAAAGAGCAAATGATCGAGGCCGAGGGGCGTCTTCCCGATACGATTATGGCCTGCATCGGCGGCGGCTCGAATGCCATCGGCCTCTTCCATCCGTTCCTCGACGATAAGGACGTTGAGATCATCGGGGTTGAGGCGGCGGGCCATGGCGTTGATACGGACAAGCATGCAGCCTCGCTTGCCGGAGGTCGCCCGGGCGTGCTGCACGGCAACCGGACATATCTGTTGCAGGATGATGACGGCCAGATCCAGGACGCCCATTCAATCTCGGCGGGGCTCGATTACCCTGGCATCGGACCGGAGCATTCCTGGCTGCATGAGACCGGCCGGGTGAAATATATTTCGGCAACTGATGAAGAGGCCCTTGAAGCGTTTCAGCTCTGCACGAAATTAGAGGGCATCATCCCGGCGCTGGAGCCGTCACATGCACTCGCTCGGGCAGTGGACAAAGCGCAAGAGATGGACCGCGACCAGATTTTGCTACTCAATATGTGTGGACGCGGCGACAAGGATATTTTTGCCGTGATGGAGATGTTGGGAGAGTAGGGAGGCGAAAAGCTTTGCACCCTTCAATCCGCACCGATATTTGGGTTCCTATTAAGATTGTCAAAAACTACTATGCACTTTTGCCGCTTTTTTTCGCTAGCAGTGCAGCAGCCCAGTCATCTCCGCTCTCAGGCTGCGGAATATTTGCGATCACATAGTCACGTTCTTTTTCCATGAATTTGGCAAAGTCACCCGAATAACCCCGCGTAAGGCAGTAGTTAAAAATTTCGAGTGAGCCCAGCAACAGGCGTATTGTGGGGCGAGCTTCATCCAGCAGCTCGGATTCGCCAAGTAGCCCTGACTTCCAGCCACGCCAAAGGGAATTGACTCGATTGATCTGTATAAAGCACATGAACATGGCTCTTTTCAAATCATCAGGACCTTCAATGCGATCAAAATTTCCACTTACCGTAAGTTCCGCAGCCCTTAATACGGCCTCATTTTCAAGGGCCATGTAATTAATTTTCTGCTGAGTTTCCCATGCTCTGCCGCGTAGAGTTTCTTTGTCGTTTTTCCGTTGGTGAAAAAAAACAACTTGGTGAAAAAAAACAACTAAAGTCAACGCTATTAACGTAAAGCCTGTTGCTATCTGCATCAAGTTTGCAGTCTCTTCTAAGGTAGGAAGATAATCCATTGCCTTTACGCCCCTCTTTTGTCTTGGTGTGTTCGTTTTTCGCCGTCTCGCTAATGACCCCCACCAAAAATTCCGGTGCGTACGGAGTAATCAACAGCGAGCTCATATTCCGGGTCGTCGTTAGAATCGACCAGCAGCTGTCCGGCATGGTTTAAAAGCTTATGGCAATCGCGAGTTAGATGGCGCAGACGTAGCGTCTTGCCCAGCGCTTCATATTTAGCGGCGAGGTCTTCGATCGCCTGCAGCGCTGACTGGTCGACTACGCGCGAGCGCAAAAAATCGACAATCACCACATCCGGGTCGGCTTGCGGGGTGAACAATTCTGCGAAGCCTTCTGTGGAGCCAAAGAACAACGGCCCTTCGATTTCATAAACCTTGGCGCCTGCCTCGCGGACGCTGTCGCGGGTGATGGCGTGAATGCGCTTGGCGTTATTCCAGGCAAAGGCCAGCGCCGAGACGATGACGCCGACAACCACGGCCACCGCGAGGTCGTGCATTACCGTGACGGCTGTCACCAGCACGATGACAAACGCGTCGGTGAGCGGGATGCGCCGCATGATCCGTAAAGACTGCCAGGCGAAGGTGCCGATCACCACCATGAACATGACGCCAACCAACGCCGCCAGCGGGATTTGCTCGATCAGGCTAGAGCCGACCATAATGAACGCCAGCAGGAATAAAGCGGCGGCGATGCCGGACAGGCGCGTGCGCCCGCCCGATTTCACATTGATCATGGACTGGCCGATCATGGCGCAGCCGCCCATGCCGCCGAAAAATCCGGTGACCACATTAGCGGCGCCCTGGGCCAGGCATTCGCGCGATGCGCCGCCGCGCTTGCCGGTCATTTCGCCGACGAGATTGAGGGTCAACAAGCTTTCAATGAGGCCGATGGCGGCGAGGATCAGCGCGTAAGGTGCAATGATTTCGAGCGTCGCAAAGTTTAGCGGCACGGTTGGCAAATGCAGCGTCGGCAAGCCGCCCTTGATTGAGGCGAGATCGCCGACCCGCGGCACATCAAGGCCAAAGCCGATGACGATGGCGGCGACAATGGCGATGCCGGCCAGCGGCGCCGGGATCGCCTTGGTCAGTTTTGGCATCCCCCAGATGATTGCCATGGTCAGCGCCACAAGGCCGAGCATCAGCGCCAGCGGCAAGCCGGTCATCCATTCGCCGCTGACGCCAAAGGAATGGCCGCTGGCGTGTTCTCCTCCGGGGATTTGAAACTGGCTGAGCTGGGCGAGAAAGATGACGATGGCGAGGCCGTTGACGAAGCCCAGCATCACCGGGTGCGGCACCAGGCGAATGACGAGGCGAAAGGCGCCGGCGATAAGTTGAAACAGTCCCATCAAAACGACGGTGGCGAACAGGTATTCAACCCCGTGTTGAGCGACAAGCGCGACCATGACCACGGCGAGCGCGCCAGTGGCGCCGGAGATCATACCCGGTCGTCCGCCGACCACAGCTGTAATCAGACCGACGATGAAGGCCGCATATAGCCCCACCAGCGGATGCACACCGGCCACAAAAGAGAACGCCACTGCTTCGGGCACTAGCGCCAAGGCGACGGTCAGTCCCGCCAACAGTTCTGTTTTGATGCGGGTTGCGGTGAAGGCGCTGAGATCAGCACTGTTCAGATTGGTAAGCGATAAGCGTTCAGCGAACGTAGCGAAGGGCGTTTTCGTCACTTGAGGGCCTGTTTTCCGGATGGGAGGGTGTTGCCGTTGAGCCCTTCATAACCAAACCTTGTTGCGATGCAACATCATTGGCTATGCGGCGCCTTAAAAGGCGCCGCACCGTGAAAATATTTCGGCTGTTGTTGAGTCAAAACCTGTGCAGCGACCAAAGTCACTGACCCTTAGGCCGTCTCGCGAACGTCGTCTTTTTGCCCGTCGCGCAGACCCGGAAGCATCAGTCCGGCGATTGCCTGGTAAGCTTCCAGCCAGTTTTGCTGTAGCTCGTCAGTCCAATCATCACCGAAGAAATGCGCGAAGGTCTTGAGAAGGCTGGTGCCGACCCAGTCGAAATGCTCTGGCTGTGTGCCGTACGGTGCATGACGTTCGCCCAGTTTATAAAGGTAATCTGTCAGCCATTCGGCATCGCGGATATGGTCAACAACTAGCGCCAGCGAATTCATCAAGGCGACTTTTTGTTTTGCCATGTTTGCGTTAGCAAACAATGCCTTTGATTGCGGGTAGTCCGTCCAGAGGATTTCGTAAAATTTATTCGCCACATCAGCGGCAATGGGTTTTGCCACAGCAAAACTGTCTTCAATAATTTTTGGGTCAAACGTCATGTCTCGCTCCTGAAAATGTTGGAACGAAAGCAACTACGCGTTTATGGTTAATTCGCCGTTATCCCACGCCATTATTGCCAAATACCGGATTGTGGGCTCCTACTGTCGGAGTTGTTGCAATCTGCCATTTACCACTTCGGCGGGTGCTTCCAAAGCGCGCTACGAGCTCTATATACTCAGTGAGGTCGGGTATTTGAGGCCGCGCTGCAGCCCATATTGGCAATGCGCCCCAACATCGGCTATGCAGTCCGCGTCTTTTCTTAGCGGCGAAACCGGGCAAGTTGGTTTTGTATAATTGGCTTTCGTATGTGTCGCGCAAATTGTGAGTGTATTTCTGTTTGATGCCCCATTCTGTTAATGCCAATGCGAGTGCTGATACCTCGCAAGCCCAGTCGTCCTCCCTCTCTGTAACGCGCATGGCTTCGGCGAAGGCTGTTATGCTGCAGCGCATCACAGAGCATTGTAAATTGTTTCAAGGCGTCGATCTCAAGCGCAGCCTAGGGCAGGCGTTGCTGGGCGTAGGCCTTTATGCAGGCGTTATTGCTGCGATGATTTATGCTGCGGTGGCAGGGCAGTGGATAGTCGTGGCGTTACTCGCGCCGCTCGCAGCCTTGCTGTTGGTCAAGCTGTTCACTATCCAACATGATTGCGGCCATGGCAGCTATTTTGAGAGTCGCCTCGCCAATAATGCGCTTGGGTTTTTCCTCAGTATATTGACGTTTACCCCTTATGGGTTCTGGCGTGATGCGCATAACCGCCACCATGCAAGCTCAGGGGATCTCGACCGGCGCGGAGTCGGTGCGGTGGATACGTTGACGATAGATGAGTTTAAAAGGTTGTCGCCGTTCAATCAGAAAATCTATCAGCTTTACCGGCACCCCATGACGTTGGTTTTTCTGGGTGCTCCATTTTATTTTCTCATCATGCAGCGGTTTCCAATCGCTGGGGCGATGCCTTTTACGGAAACCTATCAAGGCTTGCGGCTGTCGCAAATTTGGAAAAGTGTTGCTCTACTCAATGTTGCGCTGGTGGTGTTTTATGGCGGCTTTTCGCTCCTTTTTGGGCTTGGGCCTGTGGCAGCGGTTTTTCTTCCCGTCATTATCGCCTCCGCGTGGATCGGGTCCTGGCTGTTTTTTGTGCAGCACCAATATGAGGATACCTATTGGGAGAAACGGGCGGATTGGAACTACGCGGAAGCGGCGATTTTCGGGTCATCCCATTACAAGCTGCCGACAATCTTGCGCTGGTTCAGCGGTAATATTGGCCTTCATCATATTCACCATCTCGCCAGCCGCATTCCGAACTATAAGCTGATGGAATGTTACCGCGCTAGTGAGGATCTTCTCAGTCTTCCCGTGTTGACGATCCGTGAAAGCTTCAAATGTGCACGGCTTGCTCTGTGGGATGCTGCCAATAAGAAAATGGTGACCTTTGCTGCAGTGCGTGCAGCAGCGTAGGCGTTTACCAATCGGATAATCCCGACTATCTTCCCGGAAACTCACCCGGGAGAAGA
>JAADIH010000057.1 GCA_013151435.1 Alphaproteobacteria bacterium | reverse complement strand
TAACACGCCAGTTGCAAACTGCTTCCACCAGGGTTTTGAGACGCGCATCGGAATAGTCCCCAATCTTCGAGAGATTTCCTTTTGCCGGCACCCCAGCGCGTTTAGCCGCCGCCTCGGCCAGACGTTTGGGCAGGATTTGCGCGAGCACAGTATGGGGCGCGAGCTTGCCGTTGGTCTGGCGTGCCTCGCGGAGCTTCCCGGTAATATCAATATCGGGAGCAAGATTGATTTCAACCTCATTGCCTTCACGCCAATAGGATGAAATTTGTAAAATGCTCGGCCCGCTAATGCCGCGATGGGTGAAGAGCAGCGCCTCACGAAATGTCACCCCGTTACACGTCACTGATGCCTCTGTGCTGACGCCGCTAAATGGTTTTGTTTGCTCAAGCAGGTCATGGGCGAAGGTGAGGGGGACAAGCGCCGGGCGCGTCTCAACGATTTTTAGATCAAACTGTTTGGCGATAACATAGGCAAAATCACTGGCGCCCATTTTCGGGATCGACTTGCCGCCTGTGGCGATCACCAGCGCGGTGGATTTGATGGTTGCGCTTTGGGTGTGCAGATGGAACGCATCGCCAACCCGTTCCACTTTGTTGACAGTTGTGGAAAGCCGCATCTCGACGCCCGCCTCGCGGCATTCGTCTATGAGCATTTCAACAATCTGTTTCGACGATTGATCACAAAAAAGCTGACCCAAAGTTTTCTCGTGATGGGCGATATTGTGACGCTTGACCTTGGCGATGAAGTCGGCTGGCGTGTAGCGCTTCAAGGCAGACAGACAAAATCGTGGGTTTTGGGAGATGAAATTTGCGGGCGCCGTGCGGGTATTGGTGAAATTGCACCGCCCGCCGCCGGAAATGCGGATTTTCTCTCCCGGCGCATCGGCGTGATCGATAACCAAAACCTTGCGCCCGCGCCGCCCGGCCTCAATCGCACACATCATCCCAGCGGCACCCGCGCCGATAACAATCACATCAAAATTTTGGTCTTTATTGGTCATGGGATGGGTGTATTGTGTTAAAGCTTGTCGTCAACGGTCACGGGCAAAAGTTTCGTTGCCGTCGGCATTTTTATTGAGATGAAATTTCTAGCCGTGTCTTATTAACCAATCGCCTGCGTTATATCGCCGTGCCCTCATGCTCACCTTCAACCGGGTTTACGTGAAATTTCAAAATCTTCCATTCACCCTTACGCTTGATGAGAGATAGGGAGTATTCTCCATCTGAGAGCTGGTGTTTTGCGTGCGCAATGCATTCAACAGTTGCCGTTTTTCCATTCTTGGTCGTCGTTGAAAAATTGTAATTCGTGCATTCTACATCTGTGAGAGAGGTCAATTCCCCCACACTGCGTGAGGCATCTGCCATGAATGTTTCCAGACTCCCGTCTTTCAAGATCTCGATCAGTTCTGGTGCAGAACGGTTTAGTAATTCGTTTCCATTCCAGCTAGTCGTGATCGCAGGAATGGCTTCCTCGGCGAAGCTTTTGGCTTCTTTTAAGATTGGGCCATTGCTCACGAATGTATACGCGAGAAGGGCAACAATCGATACAAAGATCAATAACGCCAGCGTGCCAATAACGGCTAAAAATGTCTTCATGATGCCTCTCCAATGATCCCCGCAATAATTGTTGCCGAAATAGCGACCTTATTCAAGCAGTTGGGTTTATCGGTAGGTTAGGCTTGCAATCTTGCCCGGCCCCACGCAAATAATAGCCCATGGCCAAGAAACCTGATGACATTAAAGGGCTGTCTTTCGAAAAAGCCCTCGCGGAACTCGAAGCGATTGTGCAAAAGCTTGAGAGCGGTGAGGCGGAGCTTGAGGCCTCGATTGCGCTTTATGAGCGTGGCGCCGCGCTAAAGGCCCATTGCGAAGCGACGTTGAAATCTGCCCAGGAAAAAATTGAGAAGATTGTCGTTGGCTGATGGGAAGCCAAAGACCCAACCAGCGGTTTTTGACTAGCGGCATTTGTTTAGCGCAAGATGCTCAGCTTAAATTTTTCGGCAGGATCATCCCCAATATTTTGGCATAGCCTTGCGGGAATAAGCGCTGAATAAACGACATTATTTTTGCATCGCGCCCCACAATCACCCGGCGTTTCTTTTTTTCGGCGCCTTCCAAGATGATTTTTGCGGCCCGCCTGGCGCTGGTGATCGCGGCCTTGTCAAATGTCGCATTAATATCCGCTCTCGTCGTCGCTTGCGTTGGAAATGCATCGACTTCTGCGCTGTTGACGATGTTTGTTGCAACGCCGCCGGGGTGAACCGAGGTGACGCAGACACCTTGACCGGCGAGCTCTTGTGAGAGGGTTTCAGAAAATCCGCGTACTGCAAATTTTGATGCGCAATAATGGGTCTGCCCCGGAAAGCCTATGAGACCAAACAGGCTCGAAATATTGATGAGACCACCTTTGGTTGCAATCAATTGTGGCAAGAAGGCTTTGGTCATGCGCACGACGCCCCAAAAATTGACGTCCATGACTTTTTCGAAATTATCGAGAGACGTTTCCTCGAATGTCCCAACCCGCGTCAGCCCCGCCACATTGAAAACATAGTCCGCATTGCCAAGGCTTTCACGCACCGTCTCGCCATAGGTGATGATGGCGTCGGCATCGGCCACATCAAGATGGTCAAAACGAATACGATTGGAGGGCGGATTGCCGATCAGCTGGCGGGTCTCATCAAGGCCCACCTGATTAATATCAGAAAGCGCCAGCGCTGCACCGCGCGTGGCGAGATCCAACGCCAATGCGCGCCCTATCCCCGAACCAGCGCCCGTAATGACGCAGAGTTTATTGTTGAATGTGTCAGTCACTCAGCTATTCGCCTCCCTGAATTGGTGATCATGGAGGGCTTGATTGTTGGCGACAAGCGCTGAGGGCAGGCGTGCCTAGTTATAGTCTAATTCTATTCAGACCGCATAAAAGAAAAATATGTAATCCGATTTTCTCGGCATGCAGGGTCATCAGGAATTGGATTGACCAAGCGCCAAGACGCCATAGATTTTAATGCGGCATCGCTAAATACTTTTAGGGGACCATCAGAAAGTACTCGCGCGTCGTGAACAAGCTCGTCACCACCAATGTTATAACCGATAATCACAGCGCCTGTATAATCACTCCCCTGTGCCCGATATGGGTATTTAAGAGGTACTCGATCCCATGCGATGTTACATTCCACGGTGGTTTTTATTCGTTTTTGGAATATCGGTTTTGAATAAGTGTTATGGCCTTCCTTGTCACCATTTTTATGGTCTGGGTAGGTATCTTCACCAAGCGTGGTAAGTGCTGCATCTGCAGCAAAATTCCACCCAATGGTTTGCGCAAATACACCATCAAACGTATCCAGATCTTTCTGTGGGGGAAACAACTCCCATGCACGCATAAATTCATTATGTGCGGCCTGAACGTTTTCGACAGTCCTGGGGAATGGATCGAGTTTTACAGCACCATTAATGAGAATGGCGTTGGCCCGTTGTCGATAATTATCAGGAGCAGATATCTCGTATGCCCTCTCGGCCTTTGAGGCGCATTCGCTCGCATCATGATATCGTTTGCTCACGAAGTCACTCGATGCGAGATGTAGCCACATGGTCGCAATGTCTTCATTAACAGGGGCGCCATTATCTTCTATGGCTATTAAAGCTTCGCGCAGATCATCTGCGCGATATTTTCGCTTACTCGCAACAGCAAATTCCGCATAAGCGAGAAATAATTTTAGGTCAGCCTCCGGAAGTGAGGCGATCCCTTTCTGGTGAAGTTTATTGGCTCGTCGAAGCGCCGGTAGGGCAGCTTTGCTGTTAGTGAAGATGACCAACTGTCCGTAATTGAATGCAAGAATGCCCGTGAGTTGATTGTCGCCGAGTGCTTCATCGGCGGCTTGCCATGCAGCAAAGCCATGGCGTTCCGCCGCTTCTCGATCACCATCGTTCATCGCCTGCGTATAGGCTTTGTACGCTTCTAAATATGCTGGGTCTTCCAGTGCATTCGCTATATTTGGTGTCAGTACGGTTACAGCAATAACGATGGCAGCTATGTGACGAGTTAACACAAAGAAATTGACCAAGCACATATCTATCTCCCGTTTATCCCAAGACCATACTTATTCGACTCGACATCTTCGGTTCGGTCAAGTGTGCTAAAAAAGGAATAAGCGCACACGCTCTCAGGGCTTCGGCTGTAATGTCTCAGGATCCAGCTTATCATTAACGGCAGCGAACATAACCGTTATAACTCTGCTATATGGCGCGATAAATTTCAGGATGGGGTTTTCCTGTTCATCTGGTCGGGAGAGAAAGGATATTAGTAATAGTTAAAATTTCTGGGAAACGAATGCATCCTTTACTGCGCGCCGCAAGCCGCGTTTGATAGGCCGTGAAGGCAAAATAAACTATCGCCAACATCTTCACCCCCGCTGGGGTTTTGAG
>JAADIH010000099.1 GCA_013151435.1 Alphaproteobacteria bacterium | reverse complement strand
TAGATCAAATTCATTTACGCCGTTAACATTGTAGTAATAAGCCTTTCTTGATCATTGTGCTGTATTATCATGGTGTTATGCACAGTTTTAGCGCACTCACTGCTGTAGGGACCAATTCGTTGCTTGCGACGGAGCGCGCGAATGCGCGTCGCCTGCAGGGAGAGCTTAACGAACTTCGTGATATTCAACGCCGTGAAAATGAGGCGCGCCAGGCGCCAAGCGCGGACAGCACCCAGCGGACCCAGGATGCACGGCGTTCCGTGGCGCAATCCTTCGCGGCAAACCGGGCGTTCACAGCACAGCTGACGCAAAATACTATTACTGAAGCGGGCGCTGATACGGAAGCGAGGACAGCTAAAACTGAAGGCGCAGCGAATAAACCGCAGCTTGGCGCGGCCGTACCCGCCAATGACGAGGCAAAACAGCAATCAACGGTCGGGCTCAGTGATGAAGAACGGCAAGTCGTCGATAAGTTAAAAGCGCGCGACCGCGAAGTTCAGGCCCATGAGCGCGCCCATAAAGCGGTGGGCGGGCGCCACGCGGGCGCTATCTCATTTGTGTATCAGGCGGGTCCAGATGGGCAGAAATACGCGGTGGGCGGTGAGGTGTCGATTGATATCTCCTCGGGGAGCGATCCTGACGCCACCATCCAGAAAATGTCGACGGTGATATCGGCGGCCCTGGCGCCAGCCGAGCCATCGGGCCAGGATCGTGCCGTGGCGCAAGCCGCACAAGCCATGCGCAGCCAGGCGATCGCGGACGCTAGCACGCAAAGACGCGCCGAGGTCGAGGCGCGTTTCGAAGAGGCCAAGCCGTCTTCAGAGGTTGAGGCCTTAGGCGCTGAGCTCAGCCAAAAAGATAAAGTAGAAGCTGCCGAAAAATCCCAGAACAATCCATATGAATTATTCCGGACTGAGAGCTTTAATGGTTTTGAGAATAAGCTCTCGGCGATAGCGTAAGGCTGTTGGGCGCCACTTACCATAATATAGGCAAAGTTGTCATCCCGGATGCGATGCAATACGAAGTGTTGCTTCGCCGGTCCGGGATCGATTGATGGATGCACAAAAATAGCGATCCCGTGTCTGCACCGCAGCGTTTCACGCTGCACCGCGCACGGGATGACGTGTCAGGTGGGAGGAAATCAACCCACTTAAAGCCTGCGCTGCGCCAATTCAACGAACTCACATAATAAGGGTCGCGTGTCGCGCGGGTCGATGATGTCCTCCACCAGGAATTGCTCGGCGGTCCTGAATGGCGAGGTGACTTTCGCTAAGCGCTCCTTGATTTCTTTGAGGGTTGCTGCCGGATCATCGGCTTTTTCAAGCTCTGATTTATAGGCAACCTCGACGCCGCCCTCCATGGGGAGCGAGCCCCAGTCGCCTGATGGCCAGGCGAAGCGATATTGAAATTGCGTATGGTCGGACATGGCGGCGCCCGCCACGCCATAGGCTTTGCGGATGATCACCGTCGCCCAAGGGACTGTGGCGTCATAAATGCCGTTCATAGCCTCAACCCCGCGTCTGATAGTGGCGGCGCGCTCGGCATCCAGCCCGATCATAAAGCCGGGATTATCCACCAGATGTATGACCGGCAAACGAAACTGCTCCGCCAACTGGACAAATCGTTTAGCCTTTTCTGCTGTTCCTGCGGTCCATGATCCGCCAAGAAAACTCGGGTCGCTTGCCAGCACAGCAACGGGCCATCCATCAAATCGTGCGAAAGCGGTGATCGCGGCGCGCCCCCAGCGTTTACCCATTTCAAAGACTGTGCCCTTATCGGCAATCATTCCTAAAATTTTACGCATGGAATAAGCCTCGCGGCGGTTCTCCGGCACGGCGTTGGCAAGGCCTTCTTCTTTACGGGTCGGCTTGTCATTCGTAGCGCCACGTTCAGCAATAGCGCCCGCATGAGAGGGAAGGTAAGACAAAAACGCCCGAAGGCTTCGTCTTCGCTTTGCGCCTCGTCGTCGATGACGCCATTGCGGGTGTGAATATCAGCGCCGCCCAGTTGTTCCTTGTCAAGATTTTCACCGGTTCCAAGTCCAGCGACCACGGCGGGCCCGGCGGTAAAAATTTGGGCGAGCCCTCTGACCATCACCGAATAATGACTGGCGACCATGCGCGCTGCGCCAAGCCCGGCACAGGGGCCAAGCGCCAGGGCGACCACCGGCACGGTTTTCAGGTTTTTCACTACATGCTCCCAACCGGGCACGAAGGGCACGTAAGTATAACCCATATCTTCGAGCATTTTGACCGAGCCGCCGCCGCCAGTACCATCGATCATCCGGATCAGCGGGAGTTTCAGCTCATGGGCCATCTGCTCGGCTTGGGTGAGTTTGCGATAGATGGCGGCGTCGGCCGCGCCGCCGCGCACGGTGAAATCATCAGCGCTGGCGACAACCGCTTCACCATTGATCCGTCCCCGTCCGAATATGAAATTCGCCGGCGTGAAATTGGTCAGCTCACCATGGGTGTCATAATCGCCCTTGCCAGCGATCTTGCCGATTTCGCGAAAGGAGTTCTCATCGAGCAGGCGTTTTATCCGCTCGCGTGCATCAAGTTTTCCGCGGGCGTGCTGGCGGGCGAGTTTTTCCTCGCCGCCCATTTTTTCAGCAAGGGCCTCGCGGCGTTTTAAGTCTTCGAGATGTTTGTTCCAGGACATGATGGGAGTTTAGGGGCGCGGGGGAACAGGTAAAGCGTGAAGTGCATATATGTTCTGCGCTCAGTTCATCTGGGTGATGCCGTCATCTCGGGCTTGCCCCGGGACCTAGAGCTGCTTTTTAGATGAGGCTAGGCCCATTTTAAAGATCACTATTGTGAAGAAATGAATGACCTTAGGGTCTTCGCATGTGTGCATGCTTCAAAATCTACATCGAGATCGCAAGCTTTATTGAATGCTGCATCCATCTCTTTTTGCTGCCCGGTACCTTGCCTATGTATTTCAGCCCCGTACATTGTACATCCCCAAGGGTCATCTGCCTGACATGAAGTATTATAGCTTCTCATTATGCATTGAGCATTTTCTTTGCGGTCTGGTGTCGCTAGGGACATACGTGATGTTCTGTTTGTGCAACCACTAGGGTTACCCATGGCACATGACGCAGCAAATAATTGATCTGCATAGTGCTCCGCAATGTTTTTTTGTTGTTGTAAGGCTAGGCCTAAATCTTGGCAATGGTCGGCACTTTTTGCCAAACATTTTTTGAGGCACCGGTCTGGGCTTTTTAAGCACCTATCCGCATTCTCAAAGTATTCATGGCTTATTTTCCTAGTCGACTGATAGTAATCAGCTGGACATTTATCGAGGCGAACCAATAAAGTGTTTTCTTCGTCTATTTTGGCTAGAACATCTTGCAAAGTATGCTCTTTTGAATTTTCGAACGTGCCACAAGATATTAGTAAAAATATCAAAGGCAGAATGACTATCGCTGGCTTCATATTCTATACACTTTATTTTCAAATTGTGTGACGTGTCTATTTTTATGAAATGTACATGTAGAGATAAGTCTCGTCGAAATAAAACTTTTGGAACCTACCCCGTCATGCCTTTGCGGATTTTGTCGCGCAGGAAATCAATCGGTTTGCGCCCCGTCTTGGCTTCATAGTGCCAATAGGTCCAGCCGTTACAGGCCGCTGCTTTTTGCACTGCCGCGCCGACTTTGTGGATCGAGCCTTGAATTTCATCCTCGCCCTCTTTCACATAGAGCGAGCCATCGGCGCGAATTTTTGCCGAGTGATTGCCGCGTGGGGAATAGAGCTTCGCGCCGGGCTTTAGTAATTTATGTTCGATCACCGTACCAAACGGAACACGCTTTGCGGCTTTGGGTGACGGCTGAGTGATAAGATCGTCACCCTCCAGTGGCTTGACCTTTGCGATCCGCCGCTTGGCCGCCGCGATATAGGTTTTGTCGCGCTCGATACCGATGAAATGCCGGCCAAGATATTTAGCGGCCGCGCCGGTGGTGCCGGAACCAAAGAAAGGGTCGAGCACCACGTCGCCGGGATTGGTGGAGCCGATTAACACACGATGGAGCAGCGCCAGTGGCTTTTGCGTCGGGTGGGTTTTGGCGCCATCAGCATTTTTAAGGCGCTCATTGCCGGTGCAGATGGGAAATTCCCAGTCGGAGCGCATTTGTAGATCGTCATTGGCGGTCTTCAGCGCACGATAATTGAAAGTGTATTTTGATTTTTGGGTTTTTGAGGCCCAGATCATGGTCTCGTGGGCGTTGGTGAGGCGGGTGCCGCGAAAGTTTGGCATCGGATTGGTTTTGCGCCAGATGACATCGTTCAAAATCCAGAAGCCGGCATCCTGAATGGTGGTCCCTACACGGAATATATTATGGTAAGAGCCAATTACCCAAATTGCCCCATTGGGTTTTAAAAGGCGCTGGGCCTCCGCCAACCATTGCCGCGTGAATTCATCGTAAACCTTGAAGCTCTCAAATT
>JAADIH010000038.1 GCA_013151435.1 Alphaproteobacteria bacterium | reverse complement strand
TCATCGTCTTTCCCTTCAAGGGTTACGATGAACCAAAATACTCCCTTAGCAAAACACCTCAGAAAGTCTCATAATCCATGACAGGATACAGTGATTCAAAGGGGATGCCAAATACTCATCGCAGCGCCCCATTGATGGATCTCAGTCGCAGCCAACTGCATGAGATTACTGTCTCAAAATAAACGCTGCGCAACTGGATGATTGAGGCCGGGATTTGGGAAAGCCGGATTGAACGTAAAAAACGTGTTCGGTAGCCGCGCAACCGCCGTGAATGTTTCGGCGAGCTTATTCAGATAACCTGCCATCACGTCAAGCGTCTCGAATCCCTGTTTTAATTTCTAAAGCACTACTCCGTATGCGTTTCGTTTTCAAGGAGTTCCAGCGCCTGAATTTTTCGTTGTTTTATGGCTAGCCGGTATATCCATATAGCCGAAATTAACCCGGCGCCACCGCCCAACGCCAACGCGCCGTAGACCGCCATTTTGAATAGCCCAGTGGAATATAAAAAGGCCCAAACGATTACACCAACGACAGCAAAGGCTTCCGACCCGATCATCAGGGATAGCGCCAAATTGCCGACCGCCTCCCAGACCGTCATATCTCCAACAATGTTTTCACTCATACTCATCTCTCAAAGAGAAAATGCGGATAGTACGCCCTCATGCGTTCCACCCACATTTCAAATCGCTCCTTTCAGCAATACCAAGTGGAAGAAGTCTCCCTAGTCACCTCTCTAATCCGCCATGCCCATGTCCACGAGAACTATATGCGCGACGCGAACGATTTGACAAACGAATAATATTTGACGTTACTATCGGTACAACCGATAGAAATTACTTGCGTGTCTGTGGAGTACAGTAGCGCTGAAAACCCTGGTTTCGGCATTGCGCTAAGCCGTAGCGCTTAGCAATTGGTCCTTGGCTATTGCGGACTTTGTAACTCGCCGAAGGTTTTCGACGGCCGTCGCGATTGATGGATCACCATTATCCGACGGGTAAACAAGGAAGACCGGAAACGTAATAACCGGTGCGTCCGGAATGATGTAAAGTACGTCTTGAATAAGGTCATCGCGGACGAGACGTTCAGGAAAATACGCCGCGCCGCCATTTTCTTTTATGAAGGAAAGGCCGAGGACACCCAGGTTTACTTTCAAACCATGGCCCAATTGTTCCGGAAACGACAGTCGAAACTTTCGTTGAAAATCGGCGCCCCAATCAACATGAACATAGTTTTCCGGCAGCACCGCTTGTTCGGTTGAACTTGTTGAGACTAGTAGTAGTTTTTCAAGAAATAATGGCTCCGCTTTAAATGCAGGCAGATTCAGCGCTGAATAGATTACTCCGATATCAAGTGTTCCTTCTGCAAGCCGCTTCGTGATGGTGTCTGACATCCCAAGCTCGGCCTGGATCGCGATGGCAGGGTGATGCTCTCGCATCCAGGAAAGCCACCGCAACAAAATAGGATCCCATATCCCGAAGCGTGCGCCCAATGAAATTACATCCGAATAGCCTTCTGGTATTTCAACTTCGCTCTTGGCGTGCTGCCAGACATGAACGAGTGTCGCCGCGTGCCGTTTAAAAAGTTCGCCTGCGTTGGTGAGGGAAACGCCTGCCTTGTTTCGAATAAAGAGATCGCGGCCAAGCTGATCTTCTAATGATCGAATGCGCGCACTGACAGTCGATTGAGTGACATGAAGTTCCTCGGCCGCCCGCACGAAGTTTCGGGTTTCAACGACAACAAGAAAGGTTCTGGCGAGTACGATGTCCATAAATCAATGCGGTCTTATAGTTCTGGCGAAGGCGCAAATAATGCGCTTGCTGGGGTAGGGTTCATGGTTATTATCGGTGTTATCGATAGTAACGTCAAATATTATTCGCTTGTAAGATGGATGGGCTAGTCCAACATTCCTTGGTGCAGTGGGTTGGGGCGGTCGTTCCCAGCGCGAACATACGGAAACAAAAAAGTGGCCTACTCAATGAAAAACCTTGCGGCAGTCTGGCATGAAGATGCGCAGCAACTGAACGACATTGAAAAACTGGAAATGGATATTGCGGACGAATTTGAAATCGTTCATAGCCTCGGCCGTGAAATGCTCAGGCGTCGACGCGAAAACATAAAAATGCGCGGCAATCGGATGCCGGGACCACGTTATCTCCATGATCTTTCACATATCGGATTTCGGCTGGCGGATCGTCTTCTTTCGGTGCATGGGAAATTATCCAGGCTAATTGCGCTATGGGATGCTGAGTACACTCCTGTTTTATCAGATGACGGAACGTCCCCGTTCCTTACACTTCGATATATTGAACGAATAGAAAGAAATTTGCGGCGATGGGACAATGTTCGCTATCGACTAACCATGCATTGACAAATTATATATGTATCGAAGAGAGCAAAATGAAGGTGCCGTGTGGGTAAATAGCCCTTCTGAAAATGTAATTCATGGCGTGACTAAGGAGGAAGCAGTAGAATCTCTGCTTCCTCATTTTTCATCAGAAAAAGTCACGCCAACAGCAAAGCCCAAAAAAGGAGTCACACAATGACCGTGAAAGCGCTTCTCGAATTAGATAATTCAAAGCTGGTGGTCGGTCGCAAAGATACGGATCTTCTGAGCGCTGTGAAAATTATGGTCAGCAAGGGCGTCAACGCATTGGTGGTCTTGGGTAATGACGGAAAGTTGCAAGGGATAGTCACCGATCATGACATCATTAAAGCCCTCGATGAGCACGGCGGCAATATTGCATCTGTACCGATCTCAAAATGTATGACCGAAGATGTCGTCGGCTGTCATTTCGAAGAGTCGCTTATGGGGGCTCTCGATCTAATGGGACGTCATCACATTCGACACCTTGTCGTAAAGGAATCCGGTAAAGTCGTCGCAGTTTTGTCAATCAAGGATGTCTTGCGGCGTCTTCACGAAGACGAAAAACTGGAGCTTAGCGTCCTAAAGGACGTTGTCGTCGCCGCACGTGCAACGGTAAGTGCATAAGGCGCTAAGATTGGTAAATCGTCCGACCATTACAACGCTCCGCGGCGAGATATTCGGCGGCGTGACGGCGGCAGTCGTTGCGCTTCCCCTAGCGCTTGCCTTTGGCGTTGCGTCCGGCGTCGGCCCGGTCGCCGGGCTTTACGGCGCGATCGCAGTCGGGTTCTTCGCTGCGGTATTTGGCGGAACGCCGGCTCAGGTTTCAGGGCCTACGGGACCAATGACCGTCGTAATGGCCACAATTGTCGCCCTGCATGCGGACAATATTTCAGAAGCCTTTGCGATTGTGATGCTAGGCGGCGCGTTTCAGGTGTTGTTCGGTCTGCTGCGCGTCGGTCGGTACGTTTCTTATACGCCGTACTCAGTTATTTCAGGATTCATGACCGGTATTGGCTTGATTATCATCATTATACAGATTCAACCCCTTATCGGGTCGCCCACCGTCCCGGGCGGACCGGTGGGCGCTCTGGCGGCGCTCCCTGCGGCGCTCGGCGCCGTCAATGCTGAGGCATTGGTCATCGCCTGTGTGTCTTTGGCCGTGATGATCTTCTGGCCGACGATGATGCGCCGCTATTTGCCGCCGCCGCTTGCTGCCCTGATCATAGGCACTTTGTTGAGTCTGTTTGTATTGTCGGATGCGCCGGTTATAGGCGACGTGCCGCGAGGACTGCCGGTTCCCCATTTTCCCGCGCTGTCTCTGTCATCGCTTCCGGCAATGTTACAACCAGCCTTCATCCTGGCGCTGCTCGGATCGATTGATAGTCTACTTACCTCGCTGGTGGCGGACTCCATCACGCGAACTCAACACAATTCCAACCGCGAACTCATTGGTCAGGGTATCGGAAACATGGTGGCTGGTTTGATCGGTGGTTTGCCCGGCGCCGGCGCGACGATGCGCACCGTAGTCAATGTGCGCGCTGGTGGTCGAACGCCTCTATCCGGCGCCTTGCATGCGGCCATTCTCTTATCACTTGCGCTCGGTTTAGGGCCGCTTGCCGAACGCATTCCGCACGCCGTTCTCGCTGGTATTTTGATGAAAGTTGGATGGGACATCATTGACTGGAGCTATTTGCACCACATCCGTACCGCGCCGCGGGCGAAGGTGGTTGTCATGTTTATCACGCTCGCGTTGACGGTTTTTGTTGATCTGATCACGGCCGTTGCAGTTGGCCTCATACTCGCCAGTTTCGTCACATCACAGTGGATGGAAATTGAAGAGCTCAAAGGCATAAAAAGTCTTGCCCTGCCGGATGATGGCGACGACTTCGATGCGGAGGAGCGCAAAATGCTTGAGCGTGCCAACGGCCGCATCTTGATTGTTGCGCTGCGTGGTCGGTTTTCCTATGCTTCTGCGCGAGAACTTGTAAGGCGCGGCGGCGCAATGGCCTCCGAAACGAAAGTTGTCATACTAGATTTCACGCATGCGACCAGCATGGACACAACGGCAGCGTTCGCTGTCAAGGAGCTCATCGCAGCAATTGATGAAAGTGGCCGTGCCGGCCTCATCGCTGGACTGTCAGGGCCTTCCCAAAAGACATTGATTTCAGTCGGCGCTTTGAAAGCAATGAGTAGCGAATCGATGAAATCGACCCGGCGGGAGGCTATACAATGCGCATCCGACATGATCGCGTAATCTATTTTAGAAGCCTAATGGCAGGTGTAACCGCACTGGTGCGTGGGCGTCCATTCAGTCAACTACCTACGGCAAAATGATTACACTCGCCACCTTCAACCACGATTTTGGTCAGATCCGTGTACAGCAAAACAGGCGATCGGGGGACGTTACATTTGTGCAAGGCGGCTGCTACCAATCACGATGTGACATTCTGGGTGTTAGTCTTGCTCCGTATATCCATGCGCTTTTCCACCTCATTTTGCAGGCCAAGGCGAAAAACGTTTTGATGATCGGTTGCGGGGGCGGCAGTCTCGCGACTCTGCTTGTAAAGCGTGGCATCGGTGTAACGATCGTTGATATTAATCCGCTGTCAATCGATATCGCCCGCAAGTATTTCGGCCTTCCAGCTGCAATAGAGTGTCACATCGCAGATGGAGCCGATTTCCTAGCTTTATGCAGCCGCCGCTACGACGCAATCGTCATGGATGCGTATTGTGGCACAGACATTCCCTGCCACTTATGCGACGCCGCGTTCTTCAGGCTGGCCAAAACCTGCCTGTGGGATGACCCTGGTGTTTTTCTCACCAATGTCCATCTCATTGATGATGACGACAATACTGCAAAAGAATATGCGAGTGTAGCGAGTCAGTTGTGGTCTGCCGTACGCATTCTCGATGCGCCCGGTGAAGTATACAGAAACGCCATAGTTTTAGCTGGAAATGTTTTCCCGTTACGGACACCTTCAATTGTAAAAACGCCGCTCACATGCATCACGCCAATCACGGACGAACTCTCGAAGCTCCGTTTTGTCTGATAGAAATGAAATCGGAAAGTGTAAGCTGTTGGCTGAACAAGAAATCGACGATAGCAATGAGAATTCGGTCATCCGGCATTCCGGGCGGACCGACCGAAAAAATGCTATTTTTCGTGCCGTAAACTTGCGTTGCCCAAATTGCGGGAGCGGTAAGCTATTCCGTGCATATCTAAAACCCATGGACATTTGTTCTGTATGCGGTGAGCCGCTCGGTCATTTGCGATCAGATGACGCGGCGCCGTGGCTGACCATATTGCTCGTAGGACATATTCTCGTTCCCATCATGGTTGCCTCTGAAGCTTCGGATATACTGCCGATGGCTATGTCGTTGTTGATCTGGCCTGCTGCTGCAATCATACTCGTAAGCTTAATACTTCCACGCGCCAAAGCAATCATTCTCGGCATGATCTGGTTCGAAAACGCGCCCGGATCAGAGCGTCAATAGCTCAAGAAAGCGAATTCCTGAACTTTGTCTGGAGTTCAACCGTAACCAGATGACGTGCTTCCCGTGTTTGGGCCACCTGGCTGGAGGATTTCCGGGTTTCAGTTTCACGGCGTCAGTTTATCCAACCGTCGAAATCGCTAAGCCGTTAGACCGCACACCATTCACTCAGAACGATAAAGATGGCGCAGCTTTTTTTCAGTTTCTAAGAATTTTTGATGAATTTACTAACTGGGGTCGAGCAAATTCGAGCGGGCTCTCCATCTCTAAATTGCGCTATAAATTCAAACATTCCCTTTTATGGTGTGCACACTATTATTGGCTAAAATACTCACTAATTCCGGCAATATAGGGTGCTTCACTGTCAACCATGCACAAAGCTTCCACTTTGCTGAAAGATGTGAGATGGTAGAAAGTACCAATTATACTAAATGCCGGAACTTCTTTTCCTGTGTTCCATCACATCTTGTAGCAAAATGAGTTTCGACAATTGCCCATACACATTCCTGACCCGAAACCGGGTCAATCCAGCACAAAATGCAGCCAAATGACTGGCTCAGCACCGGATCACGGATGCGACACGCAAAATCTTAAAGGCGATGCAGAGACCCCCAAAATTCGGGAGATTGCCCTGCGTCTGGCGCCACAAATAAAAGCCTATGGCGCTGACACAAAGCGGAGCTGGTTGCAGTTGATATCAACTGCTGTGCCATTTTTTGTGCTGCTTGGCACAATGGTGGCAGTCACCGAGACTGCCTATTGGCTCACTTTGCTCTTGGCCCCGATCACTGCGGGACTGTTGGTGCGGCTTTTCATCATTCAACACGATTGTGGGCACGGGGCATTTTTTAAAACCCGTAAAGCTAACGACGCCATTGGAAATATGATTAGTGTTTTCACACTGACGCCTTATGAACACTGGCGACGAGGACATACATACCACCACGCCTCAAGCGGCAATCTTGACCGGCGCGGCCAGGGCGATGTTGAGACACGCACCGTTGCAGAATATGAAGCGATGACCCCACTTGGTCGATTAGGCTATAGGATTTATCGCAGCCCAGTCGCCCAAATTTTTGTTGGGGCGGCGATCAATTTTATTATCCTCCAACGCTTACCGCTGGGCCGTGGATTTCGTGACAGCACATCACGCCGTAGCATCATGATGCTAAACCTAGCATTGGTATTTGTCTTTGGGATTCCCATGGCTTTGATTGGGGTCAAGCCCGTCATCGCAGCTTACCTGCCAATGATGTGGATTGCGGCCATTATTGGCGGATGGCTGTTTTATGTCCAACACCAGTTCGATGGAACCTATTGGAGAAAGGGTGACGACTGGAACTTTCACGAGGCGTCGCTGGACGGCAGTACCTTCTTTGACCTTCCTCCCATCTTGCAATGGTTCACGGGCAATATCGGCATGCACCACATCCACCATTTATGCAGCACGATCCCAAATTACCGCTTGCAAGAATGCATGGACACTTATCCCGAATTGCGCGAGACAGCCAAACGCATTGACTTGCGCGAGAGCATTAAGTGTTGGAGCCTATCTCTTTGGGACGAAGAACACGGCCAGCTAATCAGCTTCCGGGATCTAGAAGCTCAACGAGCTTGAATGGATAAGTGAAACGGGACACGGCAAGCTCGTTTCGTGATGCCTTGATCCAACCTAGTATATATTTATAGCTTTTCGCCCGCCATTTACCCGGCACGGCTTGACGCAAAGCTTCAATTCTCACACGCAGGTCACCATGACCGATGCATATCTCAATCGTCGCACATTCGCGATTATCTCCCATCCGGATGCCGGTAAAACCACGCTGACCGAGAAACTGCTTCTGTTCAGCGGCGCCATCCGGCTGGCTGGCGAGGTCAAAGCAAAAGGCGAGCGCCGCCGCGCCCGCTCCGACTGGCTTGCGATCGAGCAAAAGCGCGGTATCTCCGTCACCACTTCCGCAATGACGTTTGAGCATGACGGCGCGATCTTCAATCTTCTGGACACTCCCGGGCACGAGGATTTTTCGGAAGATACCTATCGAACACTCACCGCTGTCGACAGTGCGGTCATGGTTATCGATGCCGCCAAAGGCATTGAGACGCAAACCCGCAAATTGTTTGAGGTTTGCCGGTTGCGTGACATCCCGATCATCACTTTCATCAACAAAGTTGATCGCGAAGGGCGAGATCCCTTCGACCTGATGGACGAGGTCGCCGACCAACTGGCGCTGGATGTAGTGCCTATGGTCTGGCCTCTCGGAACAGGCGGCCGTTTCAAGGGATGCTATGATCTCGGCTATGACCGACTACTCACTAAAGGCGAGGATGACGGGGGGCGGTTTGAGAAGGCCATACAGCTAAGCGGACCCGATGACGCCCAATTTGATGAGATCGTTGGCGCTGATGATAGCGCCGAAATGCGCGAGACCATGGAGTTGGCGCGCGATGGTTATATGCCGTTTGACGTTAATGCTTTTCGCGACGGGACCATGACGCCAGTCTATTTTGGCAGCGCTTTAAAAGAGTTCACAATCACAGAATTGTTGCGCGATATTGGAAAATTTTCCCCTCCGCCTCGCGGCCAGAAAGCCGGAGAGACGGAAATTCTTCCGAACAACCCTGCGGTTTCCGGCTTTGTTTTCAAAGTACAAGCCAATATGGACCCGAACCATCGTGACCGGATTGCCTTTGTGCGGTTATGCTCGGGTACGTTTAAACGCGGCATGAAGCTCATTGTTACGCGCACCGGAAAATCGCTCGCCGTTAACAATCCAATTTTCTTTATGGCGCAAGACCGTCAGCTTGCAGAGCAGGCAGTCGCCGGAGATATTGTCGGCATCCCGAACCACGGGGCGCTCGGCGTAGGTGACACACTAAGCGAAATACCGGGTTTGAAATATTCTGGTCTTCCGGATTTTGCGCCGGAGATCATTCGCCGGGTGCGCCTTGATGACCCGATGAAATCAAAGCAGATGAAGCGCGCGATGATTGGCCTTGCTGAAGAAGGGGCCAGCCAGATTTTTACCCCCGTGCTCGGCGCCGATTTCTATGTGGGTGTTGTTGGCACGTTGCAGCTCGATGTGATCGAAGCACGCTTAAAAGCCGAATATAACGTTACCGCCGTGATGGAGCCATGCGGTTTTGATACGGTGCGCTGGCTTGCCGGTGACGAAAGCGCCATCAAAGACTTCGTCGCCAAAAACCAGGGCGCTGTCGCCCATGACCGCTATGGCACGCCAGTCTATCTGGCGCGCTCGGCGTGGGAGGCAGGATACGCCGAAGAGAAAAATCCCAAACTACAATTTCTAAAAACCCGCGAGCGGAACTAGCATCCTCCCCGCGACCAAATGAACCTTTGAATTTACGCGAGATGGCGCCAACATCAGAGTAAATCAGAACACGGGAGAAGACCATGACGCATACCCCTCACGAGCTGGCTGAAGATTTTCCGGAGCATGCCGACAAGATCCATGATTTGAAAATGAACAATGCGCATTTCTCACGCCTCGCTGATGAATATCACAACGTCAATCGTGAAGTGCATCGCATTGAAACCGGCGTTGAAGGAGCAAGCAACGACCGTGAAGAAGAACTTCGCAAGACCCGCATGCGCCTCAAAGATGAAATCGCCGGGATGCTGTCAAAAGCTTAAGGCAAGCACACAGTATATTTGGCTTCCCCACACCCTATCAAAGATGGGTACTTTGATAGATCGTGTGGCCGTGACACATGCCATCACTTGATACTACCACCTTCAGCTAACCACCGCACGCATTCAGCGCTGAGTTCTTCGCGCGCCCGGCGCTCATATTTCGCGCAATCTTCCGCCGTTAGTTGATCTCGCCAACGCCCATTGGTCCCCTTATTGATGAACGTCTTCGCGCCCCCCTTCCAGGGTTCCCCGCCAAGCGGTACGACTTGATCGGCATGGGCTTTCATATAGTCAAAACTGCAATGCTCGATAATTGCCGGCCATATGTCTTCCGCGACCTCAATTTCCAAAAAGCTTGCTATGCGCCGAATTTCGCCTGGCATATCCGCTTTCAGGTCATTGAAATGGATGAGCATGACATTCGGCAGGTTGCGAACCTCCCACCATGTCCGAATGTTCTCCCATAGCGACCAAACAGGAAACCCGCGATCCTCAAGCCATTCAAGAAAAAACTCGCGCGGATCTTCTGGTGGCGGCACAACTGGCGGGCCAACAAGATTGGGTACGCTATTGAGCATTTTCATCATTTCCGGCGTAATATTGATTTGGTGGTTATACATCGACCACATCACATCGCGCCCGTCGCGGCCAATATAAATGTGTTTGACCTTCGGATTGAAAACAAATGCATCAAGCGGCAGATGAGTCTTGATAAAGCGCCGGTGAGTTTGCTCCTCCAGCGCTTCAAGCTTTACTTCCGCAGGCGGAATACGCAGATCAAGCCAGGGCGACATGTGCGAAACGTCTAAACCCTCTTCCCCCTTAAAGATCAGTTGTGAGATGATCTGCTGCATCCAAGTCGTACCAGATTTAGCATATGTCGCTATGATAATATCATCGGTACGGAATTTAAAATCGTTCCAGATTGTAGAATCCATATGGTTATTATGGATTTCCCGAGTTTTTTGTGGTTGCTCTGGTGTTGTCATCATCATGCATCCCTTATGTTAAACAAAGAGGTAGCATGGACTGATGCAGAAACGTAAGACGTAGAAATCGAATTTCCTAAGTAATGACAGCGAAGAAATTTCATTTTTTATAGAGATTAATTCGATTTTTTGACGAATTCGGTGAGAATAACGATCTGCTGGTTGTTGACACGTCCCTCAATATGTTTGGGGTTGTCAGCGACCAAAGAGATGCTGCGCACGACCGTACCACGTTTGGCGGTAAAGCCCGCGCCCTTCACGTTCAAATCCTTGATCAGGGTCACCGCATCACCCGAGGCCAATTCAGCACCATGCGCGTCGAGATGTTTGGCGGCGACTTCTTCACCATCATCGCCTACTAATGCAAATCCGTCTTTGGCCCAAGCAAGAGCCTCTTCATCCAGGTAAATCGTCTCGAGCAGATCTTGAGCCCAGCCCTCACCGCGCAAATGGTTCAACATGCGCCACACTATAACTTGGACTGCAGGAATTTGGCTCCATGCACTTGTGGTCAGGCAGCGCCAGTGATGCACGTCAATCTTGTCAGCATTTTTTATCTGATCAGTACAGGTTGTGCATAACAATACGCAATTATCAGCGACGCCCTCATCGCGCGGCGACACAACGAACACTACCAAGCCATCGCTGGCGCCACATGTTTCACATTTGGAATCTGAGCGGGTGAAGAGGGCTTGTTCTGTGGTCATAGGAGTAATTCTCTTGATATCTGGCAGCTGTGCCGCCAGCATTTAGCCAAGTGAGTGACAATGTAAAGTGATGTCTTAGCTCCGCTCATCCCGGCGCAGGCCGAGACCTCCCGAAGTAAAATCACCCCCTCCGTCTCGCTGCGCTCGCCACCTCCCCCGTAAACGGGGGAGGAACAGAGTTGATAACGATTAATCCCAAATCCCCTTGCCGCTCCCCGGCAAACCCAAGCTCTCCCACATCTCGTCAACGCGTTTGATGACATCGTCATCCATACGGATTTCTTTGCCCCATTCACGATGGGTTTCAGGCGGCAGTTTGTTGGTGGCGTCGAGGCCGATCTTGGAGCCTAGCGACGGTTCAACGCTCGCGAAATCCAGATAATCAATCGGTGTGTTCTCGATGATGGTGATGTCGCGCGCCGGGTCCATGCGAGTCGCCATGGCCCACATCACATCCTTCCAGTCGCGCGCATTGATGTCGTCATCAACAACGATGATCCATTTTGTGTACATGAACTGGCGCAGATAACTCCACGCCCCCATCATCACCCGCTTGGCGTGACCGGGATAAGCCTTCTTCATGCTGATCACGGCAATACGATATGAACACCCTTCAGGCGGCAACCAGAAGTCCGTGATCTCGGGGAACTGTTGTTGAAGCAGCGGAATGAACACTTCGTTCAGCGCTTCGCCCAACACGCTCGGTTCATCGGGCGGGCGCCCGGTAAAGGTCGAGAGGTAAATCGGATCACGCCGATGGGTAATCGCGGTAATCGTAAAGACCGGAAAGCGCTCTACGGAATTATAATATCCGGTATGATCGCCATAAGGGCCTTCATCTTCATATTCTTCCAGAGAGACGGTCCCTTCCAAAACAATCTCGGCTTCCGCCGGAACTTTAAGCGGCTGGGTTTTACAATCCACCAACTCAACTTTTTTGCCGCGCAGCAGCCCGGCAAATTGATACTCCGACAACGTATCGGGGACAGGCGTTACCGCCGCGAGGATCGTTCCAGGATCGGCGCCCAGCACGGCGGCGACCGGCAAGGGTTCTGATTTTAGTTTCTTCCAACGCTGGTGATGCTGCGCCCCACCACGATGCTTTAGCCAGCGCATGATGGTTTTATTCTTGCCCAGCTTTTGCATCCGATAGATGCCGAGATTAAAATCATCTTCGCGTTTGTCGCCCGGCCCTTTGGTGACAATCAACGGCCATGTGATCAGCGGCGCAGGCTCGCCCGGCCAGCAAGTCTGGATCGGCAGGTCATCAAGGTTGATCTCATCGCCGGTTTTGACGACCTCATGCACCGGCGCTGTACCAAGTGACCGGGTCGCTGGCTTCATCGCCATCACCGTCTTTACCAGGGGCAACATCGCCAATGCATCCTTGACGCCCCCCGGCGGCTCGGGCTGGCGCAAGAACGCCAGAAGCTCTCCTACGTCACGTAACTCGCCCGCCGTAGTGCGCTCTTTGTTGCCAGTCGATGCATCCCCCAGCGTCACCCCGAGCGCCACACGCTTCACTGTACCGAACAGATTGACCAAGACCGGCATGTCGGAGATATGGCCGTCATCACGCACCGGCCTTTCGAACAACACCGCCGGGCCGCCCTCCGCCAGGAGGCGCGTCTGGATTTCGGTCATCTCAAGATTGACCGAAACAGGCACCGCCACCCGGACAAGTTCGCCCGCGGCCTCCAGCATTTCAATAAAGTCGCGTAGGGACTTATAAGACATGAGCTTTTCCTACCTCGCCGAACCATAACTTCCCATGCGTCGCGATCGCACGGAAGGGGCGCATGGAAAGGGAAGCAGTGACATCACAAAAATATGAGCGCCTCAGATTAACCGTATTTTCGCCATTCCCCTTTACGATTAAGGGGAGGAAGCTTAAGTAGAACACTGTGCACTGCTTCATCTTAGCGGGCGCGTAAGCGGTAATAAGCCGGGGTTCTTGTTTCGGGAGTAGTTTAGCGGCGATGTTGCCGATTGTGCACCAAGTGTCTGGAGCGATATTGATTGTCGCAGGATTGATAGTCCTGCCTTTGCCAATCCCTTTTGGCCTCATCATGATCACCATCGGCTTTGCCTTGCTCGCTCCTTATATTCCAGCCGTGCAGCGTCTCATCTGTAAAATGCGATCAAGATGGCCCGATCTCGATATGCAGCTGCGTCGTCATCACCACCGCTTCCCACCGATCATCAAGAAAACTATCGATAAAACACACCCGGTCTCTCCGGCGGAATAGGCGTTAGCTTTGCAAGCCATATCCCATCCTTCGTGATGGCCCATAAGAGCCTCCTCAGGATGAAGTTCCACATTTTATCACATCATCGCTTCATCCTGAGGAGACTTTCACTGCGAAGCTGTGAATGTCGTCTCGAAGGATTGCCAATTATACACCCCCCTACCCCCCATTTGAAAAAACAGGTTTACGTTTTTGCAAAAAGGCCATGCCGGCCTCCTGGAAATCAGCAGATTGAAGCCGTTCAGCAAACAACACGCCTTCTTCTTCCATACGCGTCAGAATGGCTTTGCGATCCCCTTTCATCAGCTTCTTGCTAAGCTGTAATGAGACGGGTGATTTCGATGCGAGGTTCTCGGCGGCATCAAGTGCTATCCCCGCCAACGCATCATGCGCAACGACGTCGTTGACGAAACCAAATTCACGCGCACGTGCTGCATCAATCTTTTTTCCCGCCAGTAACATTTCAGCTGCTCGCTGATGGCCAGCGCCTTGCGGCATCAGCAAACTCGACGCAGCTTCCGGCACAAGCGCCAAATCAACGAATGGGGTTTTAAAGGTGGCTTTTTCCGACGCATAAACTAGATCGCAATGGAGGAGCATGGTGACGCCTACTCCCACAGCGCCCCCTTGCACCGCCGCCACCAGCGATTTTTCCGCCGTCGCAATATTATATAAAAACCGCATTACCGAAGGTTGTTCGCCGGACGGCGATGGCGTCGACGCCCCGGCCATAAAATCCGCGATATCATTCCCGGCAGTAAAGATGTCCCCTACAGAATCAAATAGCACGACACGAATCGACGGATCCTTCTCGGCCTTTTCCAGCCCATCGGCCAAATCCGCATACATTGCCGCTGTAATGGCATTTTTCTTGTCTGGGCGATTAAAGGTGAGGCGCAAGACCCCGCCCTCACTGCTCGTCAAAATATGATCCGTCATCACTGGGCTCCCGCTAAAAGAAAGTTGATTTTTTCTGACTTGACGCGACACCACGCAAAGATCAAGAGTTTCCTACAGCGGAGGCCAGGATTCATGGAAATTCCCTGCTAAAATAGATTGGCCGTTGCGACCCAACTCGAAGGATCTAATTATGCCCGAGCTTGTTTTGACTATAGGCGACAAGAATCTCTCCTCCTGGTCATTGCGGCCATGGATATTGCTGAAACATGCGGGCATTCCGTTCACGGAAGAGAATATAAAACTGGACCTGCCGGAGACACGGAAGATTCTTAGGGAAAAATCGCCATCGGGTTTCGTACCGTTTCTAAAGCATGGGGAGGTCAGCATTTGGGACTCCCTCGCCATCGCCGAATATGTAAATGAGCTGTTTCCAGAAAAACAGCTGTGGCCAGAGAATCAGTCCGCACGCGCTGTCGCCCGTTCTGTCAGCGCAGAAATGCATTCAGGCTTTTCCGCCCTGCGCACAGTATGGCCTATGTTGTTCACCCGTGAAGGGC
>JAADIH010000069.1 GCA_013151435.1 Alphaproteobacteria bacterium | reverse complement strand
AAGACGGGCCAAGTGCAGGTGTTGCTATGTTTATTGCGCTTGCCTCGTTGTTCCTGGACCGTTGTGTCCGGAAGGATGTGGCGATGACAGGCGAGATTAGCCTGCGCGGTCTGGTCTTGCCCATCGGCGGCGTCAAGGAGAAGGCGGTAGCGGCGGCGCGAGCAGGAATTAAGACTATCTTTCTTCCGGCCCGAAATAAAAAAGATCTTGACGACATCCCGGAAAGCGCAAGAAATCAACTTGAAATCAAGTGGATCGAAACTGTCGATGACGCGCTCGCGGCAACGCTCATTTAAGCTACCTCATTATCCAACGCCCGGCGCAACCGTCGTAAAATCTTCTGTTTCGATTTCTCGTCGGCAGCATTTTCAAGTTCCTCGCGGATATCGAGGGACAGCTGAGCGAGGTCATTGTGCCAATCCAGCTTTGCGGCCGCAACGACCGCCAAACGAGGCTTGTGATCGGATCGTTGCTTTAAAACCGTTGTCGCCGTCAACTCATATTCATCGTCCAAATTCGGAATTAGAACGTGATCTGGCGATAAGCCCGCACCAATCAATCGCTTCTGCAGCGCCTCAAGCGCGCCGGGCTCTCCATGCGTAAGAAAAACTGCTCGATGAATTGGCAGGCGGTTCAGAACCCATTCCTGCAATTCATTTGCATCAGCATGGCCGGAATATACATCAAGTTTTTTAATATGTGCGCGAACCTTAATGTCTTCACCTTGTATGCGAACCGCCTTCTTTCCGGACAACAAGATCGATCCCAGCGTTCCAGGCGCCTGATAGCCGATCATCAAGACGGTTGTATTTCGATCCCACAGCCGCCTTTTTAAATGATGCCGAATGCGCCCCGCGTCACACATGCCGCTTGCGGCAATGATGATGACACCGCTTTTATACATGTTGATATTTTTACTTTCTTCAACGGTTTTCGTAAAAACAAAATTCTCGTTTTCAAAAAGATCTCCATTCTGACTAATATCTTCGAGACTATCGGCATGACGTGAAAAGGTTCGGGTTGCTCTAATCGCCATAGGCGAATCCAGGAACACGATGGATTCTTTTATTGACTGCTGTCCCATCAAGAGACTGATGTCAGCAAGGAGTTCCTGCGTGCGCTCAACGCTGAATGCCGGAATTACCAACACGCCTTCGCCAGCCAGAGCTTGATTAATAACTTGTGCAAGACGTTGTCTGCGTTCAGCTGGTTTCAAATTTTCGCGCAACCGATCGCCATAGGTCGCCTCGCATATCAGATAATCGAGATTGCGCGGACCATCAGGGCCTGGGTGAAACAGCTTATTCTCCGGACCGATATCGCCGGAAAAGAGAAGACGAATGGGTGTGTCGCTTGTGTTTTTTCGCGACAGCTCGAGTTCTATCGAAGCCGCGCCGAGAATATGACCGGCGTTCCAGAAGCGGACCCGAACGCCGTCTCCTAAGTCGCGCCATTCTTCATAATCCACATTATCAAACTGAGTGATCGATTTTTCAGCATCTGCTTGCGTGTATATAGGTGCAACAGTGGCCATGCCGCGTTGCCGGTTTCGACGGTTGAGGAAAGTAACTTCAGTCTCCTGTATATAGCCGCTGTCCGGCAGCATAAACGACAATAGATCGCGCGTGCCTTCGGTGGCGTACACCTTTCCCATAAAACCATTTTTAATCAGCTTCGGAATTAACCCGCTGTGATCTATATGCGCATGGGTTAGGAGAACGAAATCAATACTCTCTGGTTTGAACGGGAATTTATCATAATTGAGCGCCTTCAGCGTCTTCGATCCCTGAAACATGCCGCAATCAATCAGGAAATTCCGCCCATAATGCCGAATCCAGTAGCATGACCCCGTCACTGTCCCGGCGGCGCCGCAGAATTTGATTGTGGTTTTCACTGGCCTACTCCCGAACAAGCGCAGCCGCCAGTAAAGGCGCAATGCTGATCGCATTGGTTTCATGGGAAACCGTATCCGTACTTCGCAGGCGTGTAATACCCGCGGCTTTGAGATGCTTTAAATCTTCACTGGAACAAAGCGCATGGACGGTCAGCGCTTCTATCATCGCCGCCCCTTGTTCTCGCAATAGCGTCGCTGCAGAAGCCAATGTGGCGCCGGTGGATACGACGTCATCGACAAGGTAGATATGCTTTCCCTTCACGGTAGCCTCTTTTGGAATAGTAATACTGACGTCACGATCGCCAAGGCGTTTTTTTGTCAGTACGACATAGGGGAGTTGCGCTTTTTGCGCGACCGCCTTTGTCCAGGCGCCAGCCTCCTGATCTGGTCCAACCAGTAACACATCATCCTTTGCGTCATCGCGGTCGATAAGCTCCGCAAGCAGCAGCGCCCCCGAAAGAGATATCGATTTGATATCCGGAAACACCGAGCCGAGGTCTTGCACCCGATGTAGATGCGGCTCAACCGTCACCAGTTGATCAATCCATGACGACAGCAGCTTAGCGATCACACGTTGAGAGACCGCTTCACCTCTGTGAAAGGCCTTATCCTGCCGCATATAACAAAGATACGGCGCGACGAGGATGATTTCTTCTGCGCCCAAATCACGTAACGCAGATGCAGCTAGCACCAACGGCGCCAGCTTTTCATTCGGGTTATTGAGCGAACAATATAGGATAGTTTGTCGCGCCGCATCGCTGGCGCGCACCAAGGTTTCACCATCGGGAAAATCGCGTATTTCAATCGGCGCAAACTCAACACTCATTGCCGACGCCAGCCGTTGCGCAGAAGCAAAATCATTGGGCATCGCCGCGATAGATATGTTTTTCATCCTACCGCCTCATCGGAGGTGACCTTAGCGTCAATTGTCACACCGGAATTCTCCTCCGCCATCTTCAAGGCGAAGTTGAAATCAGATTTAAAGCAGGAATGGATGCGATAGAGCGCATCTCCGATACTGACTTTGTCGCCAATTTTTTTGAACAGATCCAACCCTGCACCTTTGTCCATCGGGGCGCCGGCAAAGCGCGCAATACGGCCAAGGCGATAACAATCCATAGCGCTAACCACGCCCGATCGCACCGCCTTGATCTCAGTTGTAATTTCGCCAAGCTGATACTGCTTTGGCGCAATGCCTTGCGCGGCAATGATGCGCTCCATCGCGGCGAGCGCAGCGCCAGAATCAAGAAGCTCTTGCGCTCGCGCCCGTCCGGCGCCGCCCCGCAATTCTGGATCAAACTCAAGCACTTTGCCAGCCAGCATGAGCGCCCTTGCACATAAATCTCCGGGCGCATCTGGATTGTTGCGCAACACCGCCATGACATCGCGCGCCTCAAGCACAGGCCCGATGCCGCGCCCAACCGGCTGGCTACCATCAGTCATCACAACATCTAGAATGAGGCCGGTTCGATCACCAATGAATTCAAACAGCTTGCGCAGCCGAACGGCTTCATCGCGAGTTCTGACTTTTGCACTCGGTCCGACTGGGATATCGATCAACAAATGCGTCGAGCCGGCGGCAAGCTTCTTTGATAAGATCGATGCCACCATTTGTTCACGTGTATCGATGCGCAACGGTCGTTCAACGGAAATTAATACGTCGTCCGCTGGCGACAAGTTCACATGCCCGCCCCATACGAGACATGCTTTTTCATTTTCAACGACGGCGCGCATTTCGTCTATCCTAAGATCAACGCGCGCTAGCACTTCCATCGTATCAGCTGTTCCCGCAGGCGAGGTAATCGCGCGTGAAGAGGTTTTTGGCATATACAGCCCATGCGCCGCCACAATGGGCGCCACGATCATCGACGTCCTGTTGCCGGGAACGCCGCCGATGCAATGTTTGTCTACAACAATCGGTAAATCCCATTTCAACGTAGCGCCGGCCTTGGTCATCGCATGCGTCAAGGCAAGAACTTCATCGGTCGTCATGAAACTGGCGGACGATATTAAAAATGCAGCGATCTCCATGGGCGAGTATCGAAACGCTGCAATATCATTGATGATGGCTTCAATCTCGTCATCGGTCATTTCCGCGCCGTCAATCTTGTCTCGAATAGCATCGAGGCTCGCTGGCGGTGCTGCATGTGCAATCTCGACTAGAGTATTTTCCGGCAAACCAAGTCGACGAAACGCAGGTTCAGCCAGACCCAATTCGTCATCAGCGATGATTTGCGGATCATCCGCGATGATCAATGTCGCGAGAATAGTCTTTGCCTTACTGATAACCTCTATCTTTTTGAGAGCAGTAAACTCTTCTGCACGGTAGATGGAACATCCTCGAGAAAGAAACACCGTATTTTCTGGCGTAGTATCCACCGCAACTCGTTTGACTTTCAGCATCTATTTTTTTATTTTCCCTTAGCGCGTTGGCGCCTAAATCTCAGCTTCGCTATCATCACGTTCTAGCAAAACATTATAACTCGCCACAATATCAAGCAGTTCCTGCGTGATTGAATTTTGACGGTCTTCACGAATTTCCGCGCCCAATGCCTCTAAATACTCATCAATATGGCGCTCTGCTCTTTGCATCGCCGACAAGCGGGATGCGTGCTCGCTGGCGATGGATTCGGCTGTGGCGCGAAACAAACTAATAAATAAATGCTCACGAATTAATATGGAGAACAGCTTATCCGCCGCCACTGAAAAGGCCGGCAAACCACGCGATGGCCATGACTCCTCTTTCAGCTGACTCAACCATTGTTCAGTGACAGGTAATAATTGTTGTTCCTGTGCAACCGCCAGACTTTCCAGCGTGCGCGAATTGTTAAAAACAACAACATTTCCTATTTTATCTTGTTCGTGTTTCTCATCGATCCACATCAAAATCGACTCAACAGTTTCTGACACGGCCTTGACCGCGCCGGGAACCGGTAAGACATTGCTGCACAGAGTGTTAGACGCTTCAAGATATGCAGCCGCCCTGGCGCCGATCACTAAGACGAATGTTTTACGTCCGTTTTTTTCTGCATCAGACAGCCTTACCGCTACGCGTTTTACAGCAGTTTCATTAAACCGCCCGCAAAGCCCGCGATCGGAACCGAAAACAATATAGGCTTCAGCAGCACCCGGGAACGGTTCAACGCGCGGCGTTAAGGCCGCCTGCTGGAGAACCGCCTGTAGTCCGAGGCGAACAGAAAAGTGATACTCCTCAAGCGTTTTGACCGCTGTATCATATTGCTTGATGCTCACAGCTGATAATGATTTCATTACACGAACGACAGATTTTATATCTCCGCCAACTTCCTGCCTACGCAATAGGGCTTCCGCTGCGGTCATGCTGTAGGCTCCTTGTACTGAAAACCTGCGTCCTTTAACGCATGCCGCGCCTGATTGAGGATCTTGTTTTTCTTCTCTTCGGTAAAATCAGATTCTGCGATTATCTCCTGACCGATATCGGATAGTTCTTCCCGCATCATACGCCGCACGATCGCTTGCGCATCGCCTATATCGTCAAGCTCAATGTCATCAAAAAGTCCTGATGTCGCCGAAAGCAATATCGCGATTTGCTCTGGTACGGCGATGCGTTCATAGGCGCCCTGTTTTAATACTTCGCGAATGCGCCGCCCCCGCTCCAGGCGACTGCGCGTTTCGTCATCCAGTCGCGCACTGAATCGTGAGAAAATCTCAAGCTCTTCATATTGCGCATAGTAAAGCTTCAAATCCGATGCGACGGCGCGATAAGCGCGCCGCTGCGCATCACCGCCGACCCGAGAGACCGACAGGCCAATATCCACCGCCGGCAATACTCCCTTGCTGAAGAGCTCCGGAGACAAATAGATTTGCCCATCGGTAATAGAAATGAGGTTGGTCGGTATATAGGCTGAAATATTTTGCGCCTGGGTCTCGGCAATTGGCAGCGCTGTCAAAGAGCCTCCTCCGCGGCGCTCAGATAAATGCGCAGCGCGCTCCAGCAGACGAGAATGAATGTAAAAAATGTCGCCGGGATACGCCTCGCGCCCAGGTGGGCGGCGCAACAGAAGCGACAACTCGCGGTAAGCGCGCGCATGCCGCGTCAAATCGTCATAAACAATCAATACGTCCTCACCGCGCTCCATAAAAAATTCAGCCATTGTTGTCGCCGCATAAGGCGCAATAAACTGCAGACCAGGTGCGTCTTCGCCGCTGGCGACAACAACAATCGTTCGCTTGAAATTACCGCTCTTTTTCAACTGGTCGATGACCCGCGCCACGGCTGATGCGCGCTGGCCGATGGCGCAATAAATACAAATGACGTCATCATCTCTTTGGTTGATCATTGTATTCACGGCGATGGCGGTCTTGCCCGTCTGGCGGTCACCAAGGATAAGCTCGCGTTGTCCGCGGCCGATGGGAATAACGGCGTCAATTGATTTGATGCCAGTTTGCAACGGGGTGGTGACAGGCGCCCGATCCATAATAGGCGGCGCCGCGCTCTCGACCGGGCGGCGATCAACCGATTTAAGCAAACCGCCTTGATCAAGCGGCCGACCTAGACCGTCAACAATCCGCCCCAACAGCGCGTCGCCGACCGGCGCATCGACAACACGCCGCGTGCGCCGAACTTCGTCGCCAGCATGCAAATGGTCGCCATCGCCGAGCAGTATAACGCCGACGCTTTCTTCTCTGATAGTTGAAGCAACCCCCATCAAACCGCCGGGAAGCGCCAATAATTCATCGGCGTTGAGCTCGGAAAACCCGCCGACATCGGCGATCCCCTCGCCAACACTCAAGATAGCGCCAACTTCGGACACTGCCAGCCGCGCCTGTGTTGCTCGCCTTGTTTGGGCGACGATTTCAAAAAGGCCTTCAGAGGACTTAAGGAGGGACGTTCCCATGTTGCTGTTCATTCGGCAGCCTGCCGGTCCTCGTGCGGTTGCGCGTTAGTAAATGATTCCTCAAGCCGCTCTTGCAACTGATCAAGATAGCTGTTGATGCTCCACTCAACCGACTGGCTATCGACGCGCAGGCGAATGCCCGCAATCAACTGATCAGTGTTGGCATAGGTGATTTTGACATCACTATTAGACATCTGGTTGACGCATTGATTGATCGCACGCCTTTCATTTTGGTCCAACGCAAAGGCTGACTCGACCCGGACAGAGCTTTCGAGGCGCCTCGCGGCATCCTTCAGTTTACGCAGTAAACCGTCATCCATCGCTTTTAGCCTGATAATAAATAAGGCGACAATGCGTTTCTCAAAGACCTCATCAGCCAGCTCGGCGAAAGCCGTTTTGGCTAATGCAAAGAATTCTGTTGCGACGCGCCGCCGGACATCATTTATAAAGTCCTCCTTGTCGACTTGAAGTTGACTTAACCAGGCTTGACGTTGGTTTTCGATGTCCTCTCGCGCCTGCCTTTCAAGATTGTGCTTCAGTTGGTCAGCTTCAGCGCGAGCTGCCGACAGTAATTCCTCTTTTGTGTTCCGTAACTCATCGCGTTCAGCGATTAGTTTTCGCCGCTCTTCATCGGCCTCACGCCTTGTGCGCGCCGCATCCTCAAGACGCTCACGAATACGCGTCTGCCTCGCCGTCATGGCTCGGGTAATTGGCCCGTAAAGAAACTTGTTCAGAAGCCAGACAAGAACAAGAAAATTGACGATTTGGGCCGCTACCGTGACCCAATTGATCTCCATTGCATTATCCTCCGGCTTGGTCGAGCACGGCCGCCCAGAAGGGGTTTGCAAAAATCAAGATCATGGAAACGACAAAGCAATAGATTGCGACCGATTCAATCATGGCGAGGCTGACAAAAAGCGTACGCGTAATCGTATTAGCTTCATCCGGCTGTTGCGCAATCGCCGTCATGGCCTGCGCCGCAACGCGCGCCTCGCCGAGCGCTGGACCAATAGAGCCGATGCCGATCGTTAACCCTGCTGTGAATATTGAAATTGCGCCGATGAGGGTAGTAGCGTCCATTTACGCCTCCTTTGCCGTGGGTTTATTGATTTTTTCCTTAGAACTCTCCGCATGAGCCGCCGAGGCAATGTAAACCATGGCGAGCACTGCAAAAATATAGGCCTGAACGAGCCCGGTCAGCAGACCGAGAAGCTCCATCACGATTGGAAAGAATATTGGTGTTATACTGACTAATATGCCGACAATCATGGCGCCGCTCATGATATTTCCATATAGACGGATCGCCAGCGCAATGGTGCGTGAAAATTCGCTAATAATAGTAAAGGGAAGCATGAATGGCGTCGGCTGAATATACTGTTTTAAATAACCAAGCAGCCCGCGTGATGTGATGCCGAAAATAGGCACTGCAACAAAAACACTTATCGCCAACGCCGTTGTCGTTGAAAGGGAGCCCGTTGGAGCGGCGTATCCTGGAACAATCTCGAGCAAATTAGACACGGCAATGAAAAGAAAAAGCGTACCTACAAAGGGAAGATAACGACCAGGGTTCTGCCTGAGGACGCCTTGAATTTGCCCAAATAAACCTGAAACCAGAACTTCAAGAAAATTTTGAAAGGGCGGTATATCATCCTTATCGGATAAGCGGCGCGTAACTAAAATAGATGTTACTACAAGCAATAGCATAATCATCCATGTGAAAATGATTGTTGCGCTAAGCTCATATGAACCAAACGTCCAGAACACCCATTCATCAGAGCTGATTCTCATGAGCGCCCTCCCCCACACAAGACACGTCATCGCAACGGGTCGTTTTCCATCGCACCCACCTCGTCGCCGCGATACGCGCCAGAAAAAACCCGAACAGACCCACGCCGATAGTAAGCGCGCCAATTCCTGCGCTTAGCAAATAACCGGCAACGCCAAGAAATATCGCCAGCCGAAAAATTCCTGAAATAAGAAATGCGACCCCGGATGACCGATTGAGAACAAAGCTTTTCGTTGACCGCCAAAGACTATAAAAATACATTCCACCGGCGACTGCTCCAAAAAAGAAAGCTGCTGTCATCTGAAAAATATCAATCATCGGATCTCTCCTGATTCATCCAGCGCCAGGCATTCCAGCATCCCATGCAGACGCCGGCGACAAGAAGCGCCAAAGTCCAGGAAAAGCTGGATGGCGCAATTCTATCCAGCCATTGCCCCAGGGCCGCGCCGATTAAGGTGGGAATGGCGACCGCCCAGCCTATGAGCCCGAACATCCCAAAACCAAAAAGAATGCTGCGGCGGTTTTCGCTGCGCGCTTTTAGCTTTCGCGCCGCCTTGCGTTTAATTTCTGATGCGCCTTTATGCTTCTTTTGATGGATCGCCTTCCCCATCATGACTGATGCCCCAACTCCACGAAGCGCCGAATAAGCTCCAACTCCAGATGCGCAAGCGCCATACGCGCCGCGGCTTTTTGCTCATCATAGGCTTCAAATTCCGTAACGATATGATCGCGCAGTAGCGCAAGACTCGTTGCTTTTGCCGCTCGGCGCGTGGAAACGCGAACATTTTCCGCGCATTTTACAAGGATACCTTCGTCAACGCCCAAGAAACATTCGTCTCCCGCCCGGGTCGTATAAGCAAGCACACCGGCGGATAAGGGCGCTACAAAATCAACATGTCTGGGTAGCAACGCGAAGGATCCATTGGTCGCCTCAGCGACGATTTTTACAACTGGCTCATCGATCACGACATTGCTCGGTGTCAGAACGTTGAGGCGCATGCTTGTTGGACGAGTCATAGTACAGACTCCCCTATCCGCTCCATCGCACCAAGCCCGCCCACCATGTAAAATGCGCTTTCCGGTTGGTCATTTAATTCTCCACTGAGAATGTGTGCACATCCATCAAGAGTTTCTTCAAGTGTGACGAAAACACCGGAAATACCGGAAAATTTCTCCGTAGAAAAAAATGGTTGCGTCAAAAATCGCTCAAGACGCCGCGCTTTGGAAACAGTAGCGCGATCATTTTCTGAAAGTTCCTCAGTCCCTAACATGGCGATGATGTCTTTGAGATCTTCATAGTCTGCGAGCACCTGGCGAACCTGCATCGCGATCCGATAATGATCATCGCTGACGCTGCCGGGGGTTAGTAATTTTGAAGCCGATTTAAGAGGGTCTATCGCCGGATACAGGCCCTGGCTTGCGCGTTTGCGCGACAACACAATCGATGCCGAAAAGTGACCGAACGTATGCGTGGCGGCAGGGTCAGTAAAATCATCCGCCGGCACATATACCGCCTGTATAGACGTTATCGATCCGGCGTCGGTACTACTGATACGCTCCTCAAGCTCAGCGAGGTCTGTCCCGAGGGTTGGCTGATAGCCAACGCGCGAAGGAATTCTGCCTAACAGTCCGGAAACTTCACCGCCAGCCTGCACAAAGCGATAGATGTTATCAATCAGTAACAAGACGTTTTGGTGTCGTTCATCCCGAAAATATTCGGCAATTGTCAATGCTGCATGCCCCACACGAAAGCGAACGGCGGGCGCTTCATTCATTTGCCCAAATACCAAAACTGCACGCTCGAGAACGCCGGTGTCTTTCATTTCCCGATAAAGCTCTTCCGCCTCCCGGCAGCGCTCGCCGATGCCGCAAAAAAGGCTTACCCCCTGGTACTCGCTCACAGTGTTATGAATCATTTCTGTAATGAGCACCGTCTTGCCAACGCCGGCGCCTCCGAAAAGCCCGGCTTTGCCGCCACGTTCAATCGGAGAGAGAAGATCAATCGCCTTGATGCCTGTAACGAATATTTCCATTTCAACGCGTCGTTTCAATAGCGGAACCGGCGCGCCATGAATCGATCGATATTCAACATCCTTTAATGGCTCTCCCAGATCAATTGGCTCACCAAAGACATTCAAAACGCGCCCCAAAACCGCCTCACCCACCGGCACACAAATCGGGTGCTTCGTGTCAAGTACAGGTGCGCCAAGCGCCAAGCTTGATGACGGCGTCAGGATCAAAGCGCGCGCAGTATTGGCTCCGGTCAGGCTCGCAACCTCAGCAATAATGTCCTCTCGCTCGCCTATTCGTAACATCGTGTTGATCGAGGGCGCCGCGCCTGGGAAACGAACGTCAATGACAGACCCTTCGATCCCAATAACCTTTCCAAGCTCAGTATGACTTTCAGGATTTTTCATAATGAACAACTGCCAAGGGTAATTTTTAAGTGACCATCAGGCTTCTGGAGAAGTGTTTAACAAAGCCCCTTGCGGCGCGGCTGCCGTAGCGGGGCTGGTTTGAAGAAACTCTTATGCCCTGATGCACCTTGAGGAATTGACGGATATCAATCCTTGTCTTCGCCGCCCGATGACCAGGAGGCCAATTAGACGCACCACATGCTTATAGAGCACCTTAAAACTTGGACTTTGCACAACACATGCGCCAGTATGGGGTCCATATCTTGCCACCTCGCATATTGTTATATGAGCCTTTGCGTAGGCTGGTGGACGGGAACGCTGCGATAAGCCCTCCCACCAATATATTGCTCTCACTGACCGGACCGAAAACAGGCCCAGCATGACGGATGACATCTTAAAGAAACTTGGCGGATCGCTCGCCAGCCAGATTTTGGAAACGGTTGATACGCTTGTCGTGATTCTGGACCGGTACGGTGAGGTCATTTTTTTCAATCGGGCTTGCCAACTATTATCAGGATTTACCACCGAAGAAGCGATCGGCCGCAAGGTCTGGGATTTTCTGATCCTTGACGAAGAAATCGACGCCGTCCGCAGGACGTTTGAGAAACTGACTGCCGGAAACGCACCAGCCCATTTCACAAATTATTGGAAGACTAAAAACGGCGCCCCAAGGATAATTGAATGGTCCAACAACACACTCAAAGATGAAGACGGCTCTCCCGCCTACATCCTGGGAACAGGTATCGATATTACCGAAACCAGGTCAAAAGAAGCAGCGCTCTATGAGAGTAAATCTTTTTTGCGATCGATTGTCGACGCCTCTCCAGTCGCCATCATTACCTCCGACGAAAAAGGAACGATGCTCAGCTTTAGCCGCAAAGCAGAGGTTATCTTCGGATACAAGGAAAGTGAAGCGCTAGGGCAAAACCTCACCCTGTTAATCCCCGAACCGGACAGGTCACGTCACGATCAGTATCTCAACCATTATCTTGAGACTGGTGAACGCCGCGTTATAGGCAAGGCGCGTCAGGTGATGGCGCTGAATAAAAACGGTGAGCGATTTCCTGTCGCCTTACACACCAACGAATTTCATGATGGTGAAAGAATTTTTATCGGTTTTATCGAAGACCGGTCTGAACAAATAGCAACGGAACAGCGCCTGGAAGACATTAAGAATCAATTACAGCATATGGGCCGTATTAGCGCCATGGGAGAAATCGCAGCCTCGATCGCCCACGAGCTGGGCCAACCGTTGACGGCAGCGGCAAGTCTTGCAGGCGCAGTAAGTTTGACATTGCGGAAAGTAGAATTCCCTCAGCGCGACGACGCGATTTCGCATCTCAATGAGACGGTGAGCGAAATTCGTCGCGCCAGTGAGATCATCCGGCAAATGCGTGATTTTATGCGCAAGCATAAAACCGCCAAAAGCCTTCATGATGTCAACCATGTTGTCGAAGAAGCAATCGCAATAGCCCTGATTGGCGCGGAAGCCGGAGGGGTACATGTAACAACTAATCTCGGTTCGGATGTCGGTGAGGCCGCCTTGGACCGCATCCAGATCCAGCAAGTCATCATCAACCTTATCCGCAATTCAATTGATGCGATGCAGGATGTCGAGGAAAAGCATTTGACAATATCCACAGCTAAAAGAGGGGGTTTTATAGAAGTCAAAGTATCTGATACTGGCCACGGATTTTCCGATAGTGTGAAAAAGCGGCTGTTCGAGCCGTTCTTTACAACCAAGGAAGAGGGGATGGGGATCGGTCTGGCGATTTCAAAGTCTATAATTGATGCACATCAAGGCGAAATCATCATAGTGGAGACAGAATCACTAGGCGCCATGTTTATTATTAAGTTGCCTGTAGGGGATTATGACGAAACTACAGAAAATCAATAAGGGCGGGGTTTTTCTCATTGACGATGACGCCGCCGTACGGCGCGGCGTCGCAGCATTGCTGACTGCGGCCGACTACACCGTCAATATTTTTAAATCAGGTGAAGAGTTTCTTTCGGAAATAGATTCTCTCGACATTGTTGATGCGGCATTGCTCGTTGATGTTTGCATGCCCGGCATTCAGGGGCTGGAGCTACAGGAACAGCTGAACCGTGACGGCGTTGACCTGCCTGTCATCGTGATGACCGCCCATGGCGATATCCCGATGGCTGTGCGCGCGATGCGGAACGGCGCCGTTGATTTTCTTGAAAAACCATTCACGGTTGAAGAAGTAACAACTGCGCTGGTTCGTGCGCTCACAATATCACGGCCGTTTGTTAAAGCTGCTCATATGGCGTCGCCGGAACTCAGCGAAAATTATAATTCGCTAACCCCGCGCGAATCCGAGGTGTTGCGCGACGTTGTGGGCGGCAGCACAAACAAGGAAATTGCGCGTAGCCTAAACGTAAGCCCCAGGACAGTCGAAGTCCATCGCCAGAATATGATGGCAAAAATGAATGCCAAAAGTTTCGCAGAGCTCGTGCGCATGGCGGTCGCGCTGGATATTTGCAACTGACCTTCTCACACACGTCTTGGGCTGGCTTTTGGAAAAATAAGAGATGACTAAAAAAATTCGACACACTGCGCCTACGGGATTATACGTAGGCAACCTGAGCAAATACTTTTTTGAATGTTCCGGCAAGTTCCCTAGAACACATTAGTCGTGAGGCGGGTCAGGCATAGCCCCTAAACTGTTGTTTTCATCGTGTTTTCAGGTTGAAAACCACCTCGTCTTCAGCTTGTCGAAGGGCCCATTTTCACCAAGAATGCTCTGGCGCCCTAATGCCTCAACACTCCAGGCAATATTGAATTCGAAGGATTAATGTGATCCGACATCGCCTGCGGCAAAATGCATTCGTATTCATCCCAACTTAAAAAGACAGCTCGCATACGCTTAATTCTAATGGGTAGCGTAGCGGGAAATATTTTTATAATCGGGAGTTATTCATGTCTGCACTTCCAAAAGTTAGTGAGTTTGACGACTTCAACAATTTGAATGGACTTACATCAGATTTTGGTGCTGCTGACTTCGCCGCAAGCGCCAACATCAAACGTCTCAAAGCTGGCGAGACGCTCTATGTCGAAGGCGATGCGGCGCCGTATTGTTATCAGGTCGCAAGCGGCGTTGTGAAAGAATATAACACACTGGAAGACGGCCGCCGTCAGGTAGCTGACTTCTATGGTGTCGGCGAACTTTTCGGCATCTCCGAACTGGACGAGCAATTACATACCGCTGAAGCGATTACCGATTGTGCTGTTCGTTGTTATCCGCGTGAATCGTTTCTCCATGCCGTCGCATCATCGCCAGAACTGTCATATCATTTTCTTGACACGATCATGACGCGTTTGCACCGCGCCCGGGAGAGAATGGTGATGCTGGGGAGGATGAGCGCCGTTCAGCGTGTTACTGCTTTCCTCCTGCGTCTTTCCGCAGAACAGGAGACTACAACTGACATACAGTTCCTGATGAGTCGTCAGGATATAGCCGACCATCTTGGTCTCACTATTGAAACATGAAACAGTCTGCCGGGCGCTGACGTCGCTGAAGAAAAAAGGCATGGTGATAATGCCATCGGCGCGCGTGTTTTCCATACCAGATGAGGCTTGCTTAGATGATGTCGCATATGGCAGCACTGACTTTCACTAGAGCGGTTCCGAGTTTAATTGAATCATAGAACCGCTCTAGGCTCTTGTTTGGTCGCATTTCCTTCACGCGAACCGATTCCCACTTCGCTCGGAAATGCTCTAGCAAATCATGCGGCACAGATTCCTTTGACAACCACAAGGAAAAAATGCTCCCCAAAGGAGATTCCTTGGGGAGCTTTTTTGTCAAGCAGGATGTTCGACATTTACGTTGTCGTAATTTCTATCTTACGCTGGTGCTCCCGCACCTCTGATGATTTTGGCATGTGGACAGTCAACACGCCTTTCTTGAAGCGTGCATCAATATGATCCTCATCAACCTCGCAAGGAAGCGGAATAGTCCTGCTGAATGCGCCATAGGCGCGTTCTGAGTGATAATAATTTTTCCGCTTTTCTTCCCTATCGAGCTTGCGTTCACCACTGATCAGCAGTGCATTATCCCTCAACGTAACGTCGATGTCGTCTTCCTTCATACCCGGGAGATCCGCCTTTAACTCAAGCGCATCGTCGGTCTCGCTGAGATCAATGGAGGCGAGTAATCCAACGCGCTTATCAAGGCCTCGCGCACTGAAAACTTGCGGCAGAAAATCTTCGAACATACGGTCCATTTCTTCGTGCATATGCTCAAAAGGGTTGAGCGTCGTCGATCGCGCCGCCTGCTGGCGTCGATGTCTAAAAGGAACTAGGTCGTTCAATTCCATTGTCATCTCCTTCATCATTCCAAGGCAACGGCCATGTTAATGAGGCCAATATATCGCGACGGCGGATAATGAAATTGATCGGCGTCAACCCACACGCGAAAAAAGCTAATCTGCGTCGGTCTTTGCAAACCGTTCCATTGCATCATCGATATCGAGAACAGCAAGTGCCCTGTTCAGCGTATCTCGAGGGGCGCCGCCAGCATTGATGATCCGCCAATGCTTTGGTTCCTCAGCCCGCTCGAGCTGTTTGTTGAGCACACTCACTGTCGCGTCGGACGCGCCATGGAACCGCTTCGAAACGCGATCAACGAGGATATCACGTGGCGCCGTCAACCAGACACCTCGAAAAGGGACGTTAGCGTTTAGAGCTATCGATCTGGCTCTTTCTCTAAAGAGCGGATCAAGGAATGTGGCATCCAGAACAACCGACTGACCGGCACGTAACGCACGACGCGCATCTTTAAACATTCTTTTGTATACATGCTCTGTTCGCACTTCACTATAAGCTGCATCGCCCAATCGCGCTTCAGGCACACAGCCGTCAAGATGCTTTCTGATGACGTCGCTGCGCAACACGACAGCGCCGCACCGGCTGCCGAATTCAAGTGCCAGGGCGCGGGCAAGCGTTGACTTGCCTACACCAGAATACCCGCCAACTACAACTAGATGCGGTTTGCTTTTACCAATTAAAAATTCAAGCGCAAGGTCAAGATAGCGTCCTGCTAGACGTTTCGATTCAACGGGTTGAACAGATAGGTTCAAGACCATAGCCCGCACAGCCGCGCGCATGGATAGAAAAAGACGCAAAAGAGTAAGCCCCGCATAGTCCCGAGTTACGCACAAATATCTATTGAGAAGCAGATTGGCTAATTTGCTGCGGTTATGATTGATGAGATCCATCAGTACGAACGCCAAATCATAAAGAACGTCGATATCGGCGAGGTCTTCGTTGAATTCGATCGCATCGAACGGCGTCGGCTCGCCATTGAACATGCAGATATTCGCAAGATGCAAATCACCATGACAATGGCGCACCCAACCATGGCGACGCCGCGCGTCTAGGGCCTGCATATTTTTTTCGTATTCCATGTGCGCTAAAGTCATCCATCGCGCCACATCTTTTTCCCGACCGGAACTCATTTCCTGTCCGTGTAACGACGTCACAATCCGATCGAGGACAAAACCAATTTCACTGCGCGATCGAAATAGAGTTTTTCGTTCAGCCTTAAGATGAAATTGAGAAATTTTATCGGCAAGTTTTATAACTGCTTTTTCCTGAAGCTTCCCATGCGCAAGCAATTCATCAAACTGCTGGCCGGGGTCAAACCGCACCATCTCGACAGCCCACTCAACTACCTCGCCCCTTCCCTCCCAATTAACGCCAGTTTCGTCGCAATAGAGCGGAACAACACCCAGATACATTTCTGGCGCTGTGCGACGATTGACCTTAACTTCATTTTCACAGGCTCGCTTGCGTAAATCGACCGTAGAGAAATTGACAAAATCATATCGTATGGCACGCTTGACCTTGTAAACGCGGGCGCCGACGAGAAAGACATGTGACAGATGTGTGTCTATGCGCTGGACAGCGGCGCCGCCATAATTCTTCGGCGCAGACAGGAATTCGACTATCTCAGTTTGAGAATCACAGACCATATCAACTCTCTACTGATGG
>JAADIH010000149.1 GCA_013151435.1 Alphaproteobacteria bacterium | reverse complement strand
ACGCAGTTATTCGCACGCATCAGCAGGCTGGATACTGAGTTGTTCTTGAAAGAAGAAAGCAGCTCAAGCGATAGTGATGCGGCCGGCCAACAACGGGCCTTGTTGCGCGCTTTTGGCGATCAATCCTGAATTTGGCCATGAATTCGGCGTATAAGTTAGGCGCTATCTTTTTTAAGACCGAAAGCGCCAAATTTCTTATTGAATTTGGAAACCCGTCCACGATCGCCAATGCGCGCCGGTCCGCCGGTCCAAGCCGGGTGGCTTAGGGGATCAATATCAAGATTCATTGTCGCGCCAGGCTCGCCATAGGTAGAGCGGGTTTGAAAACTGGACCCGTCAGTCATGACGATATTGATGGTGTGGTAGTCTGGATGTGTGTCTTTTTTCATGGCGACTAGTCTCGTCCGGGTTGATCTCAGATTTTTAACAGCGGAGGCGGGCCTATAGGCGAGATGGCCCTGCGCCGCAACCCCGGAGCCAAAGAAACAGCCTGTGCAGGCTGTTTGCAGCGCATTTGGCAGCTATTAGCTTACCCATATCAAAACAGCAGGGATGCCGCTTGTTGACCCCTGGATATGTTAACCGCTCCGCCCGGTAGATGCCTTGTCGCGCGCCTCTGATTGGTGGCTTCTCCTGTCGAAGAAATCCACATTTGCGTGCTGGCGCATTTTAGGCGAAAGCATGCACCTATGAAATATATCTCAACGCGCGGGCTCGGGCCTATCACTCAATTTGAGGACGTGCTGCTGGCGGGATTGGCGCCAGATGGCGGGCTCTATGTGCCGGAAATCTGGCCGCAGCTGTCATCGAGTGACATCGCCCAGTTTCAAGATATGCCTTATGCGCAGGCAGCGGCGTCAATCCTCGCGCTTTTTACCGGGGACAGCTTTTCCAAAGGCCGTCTGCGCGAGATCGCCAGCGAAGTATATGCAGCCTTCGATCATCCAGAGACAGCGCCGCTTACACAAGTGGGCGAGCAAGACTGGATTTTGGAACTCTACCACGGTCCAACGCTCGCCTTCAAAGATTTCGCTATGCAGATGTTGGGCAGACTGTTTGATGATGTGCTGGCAAGGCGCGAGCGGCGACTGACGATCATTGCCGCAACGTCAGGCGACACAGGGGCGGCTGCCATTGATGCGCTGAAGGACTGTAAGAATGTCAGCATCGTTGTTCTTCACCCTGAGGGCCGCGTTACGGATGTACAGCGCCGGATGATGACTTGTGTGTCTAATGCGAATGTCACCAACATTGCAGTGGATGGGTCATTTGATGAATGCCAGGGGATTGTAAAAGAGCTTTTCGCGGATCGCGAGTTTTCCGCCAAGGTCAATTTGAGCGGCGTCAATTCGATCAACTGGGCGCGGATCGCCGCACAGACTGTCTATTACTTCACCGCCGCCGCGAAAGTGAGCCAGGGTGAGCCGGTTAGTTTTGTCGTTCCAACGGGCAATTTTGGCGATATTTTTGCGGGCTATGGTGCAAAGTGCATGGGTCTTCCCATCGCGAAGCTGGCTGTCGCCACCAATGCCAATGACATTTTGCATCGCGTGATCTCGACAGGGGAATATGCACCGTCAACGGTAACGCCAACGCTCTCGCCGAGTATGGATATTCAGGTTGCCAGTAATTTTGAGCGTTTGCTGTTCGATGTGATGGATCGTGACGCGAAAGCGTTGAGCCAAAAGATGGAGCAGTTTAAATCTACGGGCGCGATGATGCTGAACGATAGAGAGAAATCACGAATTGCTGGGGAATTCATCTCATTTGCTGCTAGTGAAGAAGAAACGCTAGCGGAAATGGAACGCCATTATCAGGTAGCCGGCAATCTTATTGATCCGCATACGGCTGTGGCTCGCGTTGCGGCGCGGGGCTTGCGCGAAACGGGGGCTTTGTCGGGCAAGGTTATTACGCTCTCTACCGCGCATCCGGCAAAGTTTCCTGAGGCTGTAAAACGTGCAACTGACATTCACCCGGGGCTGCCGAAACAATATGCAGACCTTTTTGAATTGCCAGAGCATATGATGAAAGCCAAAGCGAGCGCTGATGATATCAAGGCCATGATCATCAATCTACAAACCCAAGCACAATAAGAAAGACTGTTTGCGTAATGAAGAATGAAATTCATCGACTTAAAAATGGCGTGCGGATTATTGTTGACCCAATGCCATCACTGGAGACAGTGGCGATCGGGGTTTGGGCAAATGCTGGTTCGGTTGATGAACGTAATACTGAACACGGCATTGCGCATCTCTTGGAGCATATGGCCTTCAAAGGCACCACAAGGCGCACGGCGCGCGATATCGTAGAGGAAATTGAATCGGTCGGTGGGTATCTGAATGCCGCAACAAGTCATCAACGTACCGGGTATTTTGCGCGGGTCTTGAAAGGTGATGTACCGCTGGCGCTCGACATTCTTGGCGATATTCTGCGCGACCCGTTATTTGGCGATGATGAGCTCAGCAAAGAAAAAGAAGTCGTGGTTCAGGAAATAGGTGAGGCGGCGGACACTCCTGACGACGTGGTTTTTGAAATGCTACAAGCCGTCAGTTGGGGCGATCATACGCTCGCAAGACCAATATTGGGGACGAAGGAAAGCGTACGCGCACAAACGCCTATGAGTTTGCGCGGATTTATGGATCGTCTGTACCGGCCGGATGCGCTGGTTGTTGCAATCGCCGGCAATGTGGATGCAGACAAAACCATACGGCTCATTGAAGAACAGTTTGGTGGGTTTTTGTCATCTGAAGCGGCTCCCACGCGAACCACGCCGAGTTTCATTGGCGGTAAACGTCATGACGCGCGTGACATTGAGCAGACGCATTTTGCGCTGGCGTTTCCCGGTGTTGCATCGGGACATGAGGAGTTCTTTGCAACGCGAGTTTTCGCCGATGCGCTGGGTGGCGGCATGTCTTCACGGCTATTTCAGACAATTCGTGAGGAGAGGGGGCTTGCCTATTCTGTCTATGCTTTTGCGGATGGCTACGAAGATTGTGGCTTGGTTGGCGCCTATGTTGGGGCTGAAGAAGATCAAATTGTTGAGGCGGCCTCTCTCATCAAAATGGAAATGGAATCCATGGCCAGGGATACCTCGCAAACCGAGATTGACCGCGCCCGCGCGTTGTTACGCTCTTCATTGATGATGAGTTTAGAGAGCCCGGCGGCGCGCATTGAGAGTGCGGCAGGGCAATTGTTCACGTTTGGTGAAATTTTGACGCCGCAAGAAATTGTCGCGCGTCTTGATGCCGTTACAATCGATGACGTGAAACGCTGCGCTGCCCGAGCGCTTGAAGGAAAGCTCTCGGTGGCAATTGTAGGTGCGGGTTCAGTTGATTCAGTGGAAACTGTATTTAATGGCTGACGCCATGGGTGCTGGAGCATTTCCGAGCGAGTGGGAGCCGGTTCGCGCTTAAGGAAATGTGACTGGAAAATAACTTAGAGCCGTTCCTTGATTCAGATTATGTCGGAATGGCTCTGGTGATAAATCCGTATTATCTCCAGGATTATTGCTGGTTCTCAAGACGCAGGCGTCTTAGCTTTTCAGATCTCATTTGGCGTTCTTGGACGATGTCGGCAATTTTCGAAAGGGCAGCCGATTCAGCGTGCTCGCGTAGGACTCTGCGATTGGCAGAACCTAATGCGCGCGGAACGGTCTCACCAATTCCGAAACTGTTATCACGTTTTGCAGTTTTCATTGTTGCCTCATTTCTTAGTAATGAAACGAAGCGCATGGGGTCCACGCGCTTCGTTCGCCCGGGAAAACTCCCGAACTCGTTATTTAGACTTTTAGTTCAGTCGCAGAAACTTTGCCGCGCTCTTCAGTCAGCTCATAGCTAACTTCTTGGCCATCATTGAGGCTGCGGATGCCAGCAGCTTCAAGAGCTGTTGCGTGGACGAATACGTCCTTGCCGCCTTCAGATGGCTCGATAAAACCAAAACCTTTTTGTGGGTTATACCACTTTACTTTTCCATTAGCCATTTTCATCTCCTTTATAAGACATGGCGTTGACGGGACCGGCTGGCGCCTGCCCCGTTTTGATAGCAACCGATGTCTTGAGGAGTTTCGTAAGCTTCGAGGGCCTAGTGGACGGCTCTAAATCATTGGTGCAAGAGGGATATGGACCCAAATGTTGGAAATTACAAGGATTTCTCTCCTCGCAACAATCGGATATTAAATTTGTTGATTAAGATCAATAGGATGTCGGAAGGCCCTCAGGTATACCCGGATGAACGGTTTTTGGGTCTTTCACCTAACATTCCTACCCTTGCCAGCCAGTTCCTATTTTACTCGGAAATGGATTAAGAGAACCCGTATGTTCTTGAGCAAGTCCCCTGTGCGTTCCGCCTTTGACCCCATATTGGTCGAGGATCCGGTCTTTCTTCGCAGTCCGGCCGCCAGTGACCACAAAGAGTGGGCGCGCTTGCGCGAGCTATCTCGGCCGCATTTGATCACCTGGGAACAGGACTGGACGCCAGAACTCCTGAGTGTCGCTTCTTATCGTCGGCGCCTGCGATTGTTTGAGCGCGAAGCGAAAAGCGCCAGTGGACTATCCCTCTTCATATTTCTCAGTGACGACCGGGCCCTGGTTGGTGGGCTCACCCTGACCAACATACGATATGGGGCCGCCCGGGCCGGGACGCTGGGCTATTGGATCGGTGCGCCCTATTTGTGCAAAGGCTATGGCGCTGCTGCAGTAGAGGCGCTCCTGGCCCATGCAATTGAGACGCTTGACCTCAATCGCATTGAAGCTGCGTGCCAGACGGGGAATGTTGCATCGCAGCGCCTACTTACCGCTGCGGGATTCTCACGCGAGGGCAGCGCCCGGGATTATTTGAAAATCAACGCTGAGTGGTGCGATCACGACCTCTACGCAATTACCGCGAGGAGCTATAGAGAGCGGAAAGCCAGCGCCTAGCTTCTTGGCTCCCTGTCGGCTTTCCGGGAAAAATTACCGGAAATGCTTCTGTATTCTCGATTTTGCGATGAACCGATGAAAAATTTTGGCGAGAACCGCATCTGATGTCTTGCGATAATGTCACAGTCGCTAGATGATAAGGTTAACACGCGGGTTCGGCGGATAGCTGGCTGCTCATGTCGTTCTGGGAGGGCGGCTCGGGTGGAGAGTTTTTTGTATAGTACTCAATTCTGTAATGTATTGGCGCATGCGGGCCTAATCATGCCGCCAGTGGGATAATTTCGAGGGGTAAGGCTTAAACATGATCAGTATTCTTGCTGCGGGGATTGATGGCGTTGGTCTGGCGGATGGCGGTATTGCTGTTAGTTCGGGGTTTGAATTAGGGCGCGGGGTGATTGCGGGGGCATTTATCGTCGCGGCCGCATTTTTGGCGGGATACGCCGCGATCCGGCGCAGTGGACTTGCGGTTTGCGCACTATTGATGGTAGGCGCCGCCGCCGCCCTGGAATTTTCATGGCTCGGCTTTTTCTCTGCAATGCCAGCGGAGGTATCGGTGCTCATTCAGGGTATCTTTGCCGCCTCTGCAATTGTGTTTCTTTCTGCATCTGTTGGCGCCGCCCGGTATAATCCGCTCCTCGGCGGTGTAATGTTTACAGCTGCGCTCATTATTGGCGGGATGGGTCTGATTAATTTCGTTGACCGGATAGAGATAGCGCCGCTGATGCGCATGGCGATGATGGGCGTTGGTGGTTTTGCTATTGTTCTTGCCCTGACTCAGGCCATTCGCGGTGATATGGGCGCGCGGCTGATTCTTCCGGGCGTCGCCCTTGCCGTGGCGGCTCCTCTGTTCGGACCACTAGCGAGTATCGATGCGGTGGGTTTCGCGTTCCTGCCCCACGGCCTTTTCACCCTCGGTATTGTTGCCGCAAGCATTGTGGCGCTGACGGAAGGCGCCGCGCCTCGTGGCGCAGGTTATTCGGTTGGCGGAGCAGAACCGCTACATGGGTTTGCCGGGACGGATCATGAGCATGAGGCGACACGTGGAGACTTTCTAGCCGATCACGGCGCGGCAAGTGAAGAGGACCTGGACCTCGGTAGTCAGCTCGCGCGCGTTCTTGATTATTCCGGGGTAGCGATTTGGGATTGGAGCGAGGGTTCTATTGATCAGACGGAATCGCTGCCAAGTCTTCTCGGCGCTGACTCTACAGCGCCCTTCACCCCAGAGGCGCTGCGCAACTTCATTCATAAGGAAGATGCGTCACGCTTTGAAACCGAAGTTCTGGCTCCCGTGGACGGCCCATTTGATGTGGCGCTGAAGCTTTATGACGGTCGCAAGGTTCGGTTGCGGGGCGCGCGTGCGGCCCACGATAATTCTGAAAAGCTTGAACGCATAGTCGCCTTCATAGAGACCGCGTCTCCGATATTTACGCCGTCTACGGATAGTGGCGTCGATGGTAAGACACTCCAAAAAGCTACGGAAGCTGCGATTGTTCCCGCTGCCCCCAGTGTGGCGTCTGCAAAATTTGTTGAAGCCTTAGAGGCGGGCGACATCGTCGCGGCGTTCCAGCCGGTTATTGACCTCAAAGACAAAGAAATTGCCGGCTATGAGGCGCTGGCGAGATGGCGCGGACAAGATAACGGCGCCGATGAGGGGCCTGAAATATTTGTCAAATACGCAGAATCTGCTGGTAAAAGTGATGCGCTTGCTATCACCATGCTGTTGCAGGCAGCGGCGTTTCTCGCGGACCGGCTGAAAGCTGAAAAGCGGGATGATCTTTTTGTCGCCATGAACGTCTCATGGGCTCAGATCAGCGCGCCTGGTTTTGCCAATGTGGTTCGCGATGCCGTCAAGAAGTATTCGCTTCCAAAAAATACGCTCGTATTGGAGCTCACCGAAGGTGATGCAATTTCGGGTGACGATGCGGCGGCGAGTAAAATTTTTAAATCGCTGAAAAATGCAGGTGTTGCATTGTCGTTTGACGATTTTGGCGCTGGTTTTTCATGTCTTTCGAACCTCCAGAAATATCGCTTTGACTATCTGAAAATCGACAAATCATTTTCACGCGATCTTGAGAGCGGCGAGGAGGGTGCTAAAATTGCTCGCGCCCTTGCGTCCCTCAGCAAAGACCTTGGCCTCAAAGTTATCATCGAAGGCATTGAATCGGATGCGGCTGCAAAGACGGCGTCCGAGATCGGTTGCACCTATGGTCAGGGCTATGCGCTTGGCAAACCAGAGCAAGTCAAAGGGCGCGGGGCTCGTTTGTGGGGTAATTCTCAAAAGAGTGCAAAAAAAGCTGAAGTGAAGACGGCAAAAATGACCCCATCCGAGGGTATTAAAGAGGCGCCATCCACCGACATGGCAGCCACGGAGAGGGAAGATGCTCCAAAGGAAAGACATCCTGGCCGCTGGAGAATATTGAGCAGGTAGCGCCTCTCGTAGACGCCATTCATAGTGCGGCAATCCTGGATGAGATTTGATGGGCGATAACTAGGATTTTACTCCTCCTTCGTGACAACCATGTCCTTCACCCTGAGGGCGGGGGCGGGCTTGCCCCGGGGAGTGTCACGAAGGGCAAAGGTATGTTCCTTTGGATGAAGTGAAATCCTACTAATGATGCTATCGCACGCTTAATTGAGCGGTTGATCTTGGCGGCGCGGGGCGGCCCATTCCGGTGACAGCATGGCGCCTGTAACGCCAAGTTGCCCAAGCGCGCGCTTCCAGCTAGATTTCATATCACCATCAAAGATTGTGGTCTCATCGGGTGCGCAATGGGCCCAGACATTCATCGATATTTCTTGTTCTAACTGACCCGCGCCCCAGCCAGCATGGCCGAGGGCCAAAAGATAGTGTTGAGGTGGGTTCCGGGCTGGAGTGCGCCCGCCAATATCGATCAACACATCCTGGCTGGCGGTGAGCCCAATGGCGCCGCCAAATTCGATAGTCGATTCCAGTTTGTAATCGAGGGAGTGAAGAACTACGCCGCGCTGGGTTTGAACGGGCCCGCCGAAGAATACCGGCGCGTCTATAGCATTTTCGTCCGTATCAATCTCTAATTGCGCCAACAGAGTCGATAGGGTGATATCGGTGAGAGGTTTGTTGACGATAACGCCCATGGCATGGTCTTCATCATGAGTGCACATGAAAATAACCGAATGCTCGAACCGGGGATCACCCATATTGGGCATAGCGATCAGCAACTGCCCAGCAAGAAAGTCTTGGGTGTCAAAAGGTGATGCAGATTTGTCCATAGGGGTTAAACCCTATGCGTCAAAAATGGCAGATGCAAGGACATACCCTTCTTTCACTGCAGCAAGACGTCGGGTACAACCTTAAAACATTGAGCGATTGGGAGAAGGATATTATGACTATTTCTGTTGGCGATAAAATTCCAGATGTAACTGTAATGGTGGCGTCAGAAAATGGACCTGAGCAAGTCCAGACAAGTGAATTGTTGGGAGCCGGGAAAGTTGCGTTGTTTTCTCTTCCGGGCGCTTTCACCCCAACATGTTCTGCAAAGCACCTACCGGGATTTGTGGAAAAAGCAGATGCGTTCAAATCGAAAGGTGTGGACAAGATCGTCTGCATGTCGGTCAATGACGCCTTTGTGATGGGCGCCTGGGCGGACAGTCAAAATGCATCCGGCACAGTTGAAATGCTGGCTGACGGCAATGGTGACTTTGCCCGTGCGCTGGGGCTTACGATGGATGGCACTGGGTTTGGCATGGGGGAGCGTGCGCAGAGGTTTTCTGTGATCATTGAAAACGGCGTTGTGAAAGAGCTGAATATCGAGGAGCCCGGCGCCTTCGACGTATCAAGCGCCGAACATATGCTTGGTCAGCTTTGAGCAGATAAGAAGATCCACAAATTGGTTGGCTAATCTGATAAAGGTCAGCTGGCCGATGATATAGCGCCCAGGCGCGCCAATTCATCTGCGCGCTCATTCTCTGGGTGGCCGTCATGTGCTTTCACCCAGCGCCAATCGATTTCTCGGCTTTTAGTCAACTCATCCAGCTCTAGCCATAAGTCCTTGTTCTTGACTGGCTTTTTTGCGGCGGTTTTCCAACCGTTTTTCTTCCAGCCATGGATCCAGATATTGATGCCGTTCTTAAGATATTGACTGTCAGTGTGGAGGATGACTGGCTCCGTCCCTGTTGCTTTCAGCGCTTCAATAGCCGCCAGCATTTCCATCCGATTGTTGGTTGTCTCAGGCTCTCCGCCGTAGATCTCTATTTGGTTATCGCCGTCAATGATGAGGACACCCCAACCGCCAGGGCCGGGATTGCCTGAGCAGGCGCCGTCAGTAAAAATGTTGATCATCTAAAGTCCGTATAATGATGGTATAAAATGGTTGCGGTGGAAAGCAAGAATGTCGCAATATTCGCTAGGGTCTTTTACGGTGACAAGCGCTCCTTCTACCTGATTCGACCAATCATAAAGGCGCGTCAGTAAAAACCGCAAGGATGCACCGCGTAATAAGATTGGCAAGGCGGTCCGCTCTTCTTCGCTAAGCGACTTCTCGAATTGATAGCTCTTCATAAGGGCTTGTGCGTTTGTCTCAGAAAATGTGTGATCAGCATTAAAGCACCAGGCGTTGATGCAGACAGCAAGGTCATAGGCAAAAAAATCGGTGCAGGAAAAATAGAAATCTATGACGCCGGATATGCGGCTCCCATCAAAGAGGACATTATCAGGAAAAAGATCGCCGTGGATAATTCCGCGAGGCAAGGCCGTTGGCCAGTTTGCTTTTAAAAATTCAAGTTCGGCATCAATTTCTGCGGCTAAGCCGACCTTGAACCGATCAGCGTCTTTACGGCAGCGATTGGCGAGCTTTAACCACCCGCTAAGTGACAACGGATTGGGACGCGCCCCTGTTATCTCAACAACATTCTTATGGAGCAAAGCGAGCATCGACCCGAGCGCTGAGCAATCAGCTGGTCCGGGGGCCATATGTGGGCGACCATCTAGGAATTCGATGAGGGCAGTCGGGCGCCCCGCCAGCCGGGCAATGGATTGCCCATCTGAGTTTTCGATGGGCGCCGCGACTGGCAACCCCTGTGACGAGAGATGGGTCGTCAGCGCCATGAAAAATGGCAGGGTTTCCTCATCTACGCGCTTTTCAAAGAGCGTCAGGATGTAGCGCCCTTTTTCCGTATCGATGCGGTAATTTGTGTTTTCTATTCCTTCGGCTATCGGGGTTTTCTGTTTAAGTTGCCCGACGTCGTAGTTTAGCAAGAATGTTGAGAGTTCATCATCGCTGACTTGCGTATAGACAGCCATAAACCCTAGCTCGCCAACCGTAAGGGGGTGTTAAAGACGATATCCTCACGGGCGGTCTCGACGGTCTCGATGACAAGCGAATAGGTTGCTGCAAGAGATGTCAAAAACGCCTCAATCAGAGTTTCTGGCGCCGATGCGCCGGCGCTGACGCCTAATATGTTAACATTTTCGAAAAGCGCTGGGTCGAGCCCATCGGCATCATCAACCAGGACGGCTTTCTTAGCGCCCGCAACGATCGCCACTTCAACAAGCCGCTGTGAGTTCGAAGATGTCTGCGAGCCGAATACCACAAAAAGGTCCGTATCCGGTGCAGTGGCTTTGACGGCGGTCTGGCGATTGGAGGTCGCGTAGCAGATGTCTTCTTTTGCCGGGCCAGCAATCTCTGGGAATCTGGCTTTGAGGGCGTCAACGACACTGCGCGCATCATCAACCGATAGGGTTGTCTGGGTAACATAGGCGCATGGCCCTTTTGGTGTCGTGAGCTTCTCCACATCCTCAACCGTTTGAACCAGCGTTACCGCATCTTCCGGGGCTTGCCCCATAGTACCGATGACCTCAGGGTGTCCTTCATGACCCACAAGAAAAACATGACGACCGCTCGCAGCGTGACGGCGGGTTTGTACATGCACCTTCAAAACCAGCGGGCAGGTCGCGTCGATCGCGATCATGTGGCGTGAGGCCGCTTCTTCGTGGGCGGCCATTGGCGCTCCATGCGCGGAAAAGACTATGGGCCGGTCATCGGGCGCGTCTTTCAGCTCTTCGATAAAAATCGCACCCATTGCGCGTAGGCGATCAACCACATGCCGGTTATGGACGATTTCATGCCGGACATAGACGGGCGCTCCATGGAGCGTCAGGGCTTCCTCAACCGTTCGGATGGCACGCTCAACGCCAGCACAAAAGCCACGCGGTGCAGCGAGGCGGACGGTCAGTTTGGGTTTTTGCTCAATCATCGTCATGTTAGAGCCGAGTTTGCCATCATTGCTGCTCCGGGAGCGTTGCGCCGCTTGTTGCGAGACGCTACGAGAGGGATAGCCTCGAATCTGGGCGTCAGGACGGCAGCGGTTCGGCAACCCGAAGGCATTCGCGGTAGTATTTGGTGATTTATATAAGGGTTCGGAGTGATGAACAAAATATTAGCGGGGGCGCTTTTCGCCGCAGTCATGGTGTCGACAGCCTGTTCCAGCAACGCCAACAAGCTGGCAAAGCAAGCGAAAGAGGCCAATCCTGCGCCTTGCCCGAACATTATTGTTTTATCAGATGCCGCCCGTCTCATCGAATTTGACGGTGAACAGCGCCTTGATGATGTCGCTTATTCCGGTGAAATCATCGATGTGACCATGAGTTGCCGCTATTTTGGCGACCGCCCTATCGAAATGTCGATTGATGTGGATTTTGCCTTTGGCAAGGGACCAAAGGGCGCTGATGGTCAAAAGATATTCAAGTACTTTGTAGCAGTAACCAGAAAAGACATTGAAGTTATTGCCAAAAAGGAATTTCTGGTGCCGGTTGACTTTAAAGAGGACCGTATCGTCGTTACCCTTACAGAGGAAATCGACAAGATCGTTATTCCGCGCAAAGCGGAAGAAACCTCTGGTTTAAACTTTGAAATTATCGTTGGTTTTGCTCTGACCTCTAAGCAAGTTATTTATAACCGGTCTGGCAAAAGCCTGAAATTCCCGAATATGCAATGACGTTAATTGATGAGCTGAGTGCGACCGTCGGCGAGGGTTTCGCGGCGGCGGGTTTGGATGTGCAATTCGGCCGGGTCAAACCGGCGGATCGGCCAGATCTTGCTCAATTTCAGTGCAATGGCGCGCTGGCTGCGGCCAAGGCAGCAAAGCAGAACCCCCGCCAGATTGCTGAGAAGATTGTCGAAGCGCTTCGTAATAAGCCAGAATTCTCTGAACTGACCATCGCCGGGCCGGGCTTTATCAATATCAAGCTTACCGATGATTATCTGAGTGAGCGTGTGGAGAAGCTTGCTGACAGCAAAAATTTCGGCGGGTGGGCGACACCAGACCCAGAAAAAATCGTCATTGATTATGGCGGGCCTAATGTCGCAAAGCCCCTTCATGTTGGACATTTGCGCTCGGCGATTATCGGCGAAAGCCTGAAGCGGATTTTCCGGTTTGTGGGTGAGACGGTTATTGGCGACATACATCTTGGAGATTGGGGCCTGCAAATGGGCCAGCTCATCACCGAGTTGGAAATACGCCAGCCAGACTTACCGTATTTTGAAGAGGGCGCTGCGGGGCCATTCCCAACGCAATCGCCGATTAAGCTCAGCGATCTTGAGGAGATGTATCCGGCGGCGTCCGCGGCTTGTAAAGCAGATCCGGCGCGGGCGGAACTTGCACGTCATGCTACCAAAGCTTTGCAGGAAGGGCGCCCAGGATACCGCGCTCTGTGGCGGCATTTCGTGGATCTATCCATTGCCGCGATGAAGCATGACTATGACGATCTCGGCGTTGAATTTGACCTCTGGAAAGGTGAGGCGGCTGTTGATCCGTTGATCCCGGAACTCACCGAAGATCTTACCAAGCGCGGTGTCATTGAGAAATCTGACGGCGCCCAAATCATCCGGGTTGCGCGCGAAGATGACAACAAGACTGTGCCGCCGATTATTTTTATCAACTCAAAAGGTGCGGTTGGTTATCACGCGACGGATGTTGCAACCATTGTTGATCGAAAGCGGGAAATAAATCCCGACCGCATTTTGTATGTGGTGGATGCGCGCCAACAATTGCATTTCGAACAGGTTTTTCGTGCTGTCGATAAAGCCGGTTATTTTGAGGAAGTGCGGTTAGAACACCTCTGGTTTGGGACGATGAACGGCAAGGATGGAAAGCCATTCAAAACCCGGGAAGGGGGCACCCTTAAGCTTCGGAACTTCCTCGATATGGTGACGGAGCGTGCGAAGCAACGGCTCACCGATAGCGGTTTTGCAGAAGGCTATGGCGCGGATGAGACGCTAGAAATAGCGCGCAAGGTCGGTATGTCAGCGCTGAAATTTGCGGATCTCTCAAATACGCGCACCAGTGATTATATTTTCGATATTGATCGCTTCATGGCGTTTGAGGGAAAGACCGGTCCCTATTTGTTATACGCAAGTGTTCGGGTGCGCTCGCTGCTTGCCAAAGCAGAAGCCGCTGGCGCTGGGGCTCCAGGGCCGATCATTATATCTGAGCCTGAAGAGCGCGATCTCGCGCTTTTGCTATTGGCCTTTGCGGAAACCATTCGTGAAACCCATACTCGCCGTATGCCGCATATTCTCTGTGATCATGCATTTGGTTTGGCGCAAAGCTTTTCCAAATTTTATGCTGCCTGCCGGATTGTTGACGAAGCGGATAGCGCCAAGCGTGCCTCGCGTTTATCGCTGGTAAAAGCCACTGGCGGGCAGTTGGATATAGCGCTCTCCCTTTTAGGGATTGATGTGCCAGAGCGTATGTAACGTTCTTTGCTAATGTTATTTCCCGATAAGGCGCATGAAGCGATCTTCTGCGCGGGGATCGGTTTGAAACTCACCCGTCATGGCGCGGGTGACGCAGGCGACACCGGTCTTATGGATGCCTCGGGTGGAAATGCATTGATGTTCCGCCTCGAGCAAAACCGCAACGCCGCGCGGCTGCAGCGCCGTTTCAATCGCATTTGCAATTTGGTTGGTGAGTATTTCCTGGCTTTGTAAGCGACGGGCAAAGGCGTCAACTACACGCGCGAGTTTCGAAATGCCGACGATTTTCTTTGCAGGCAGATAGGCCACATGGGCAACGCCAATCATCGGTTGGATGTGATGTTCGCAATGACTCTCAAAGCGGATGTCGCGCATCACTACAATGTCCTGATAACCTTCAACCTCCTCGAAGGTGCGTGACAAGAGCGCTATGGGATCATCCTTGTAGCCAGAGAGAAACTCTTCATAGGCGTCAACGAAGCGTCGGGGCGTATCGAGAAGGCCTTCGCGAGAAGGGTCTTCGCCATAATAGGAAAGCAATGTTCTCACCGCCTCTTCAGCCATAGCGCGTGAAGGGCGCTCAAGATCGGACTCTTGCCGTTTTAGTTGAGACGGTTGCTTCAGTTGAATTGTTTCAGCGCTCATTTACGCCTCCTCAGTGGAGCGGCCGTCAATCGACCGGCAAAGATTGATAGTTTCTAGGGCGGCAAGGGCAGCCTCTGCGCCTTTATTGCCAGCTTTGGTTCCGGCGCGCTCGATCGCCTGTTCGATCGTGTCGACGGTGAGGACGCCAAAAGAAATGGGCACGCCGGTCTCGCGGGTTGCTGCTGCGACACCGCGGGCAGCTTCTCCCGCCACATAATCGAAATGAGGTGTTGCGCCACGGATTACACAGCCAAGAGCGACAATGCCGTGATAGCGACCCGTTGCGGCAAGTTTTCCGGCAATGAAGGGAACCTCATAGGCGCCGGGCGCCATGGCGATGTCGATCACGTCTTCGCGAACGCCGTGCCGTATCAGAGCGTCTTTGGCGCCTGCCGTCAGGCGTTCAACGATGAATTCGTTCCAGCGCGTTGCGACGATGGCGATCCTTAATCCGCTTCCGGACATGGCGCCTTCAAAAATCTGTCCCATGATCAATGCTCCTAACCTGC
>JAADIH010000240.1 GCA_013151435.1 Alphaproteobacteria bacterium | reverse complement strand
CCGCATGGTTTTGAAGCGCATTCAACAACGCCTCCACATCCCAACAGGCAAATGTTGGATGATCGCCATTTTCATCTCCGGCAAATGTGCATGCCCCCGGCGCAGTTAGTTTTGCCGCCAAATCAACAGGAGCGAACGGTCCATCGGCGGGCGCCGTCACAAAATACGCTACTGTGGGAAGATGCTGCTTCAACCATTGCGCAGTCGCCCAAAGCCCCGCTGCGGGCCCTCGTGGTCCGTCATCGCGGTCGGCAATTGCGGTCAGCCCGGCGCCATAGTCTTGCTCCCCGGAGATCAACAGCTGATCCGTCTGCGGCGCCAGACGATCGATCACATGATCAATCAGACGCCTTGAGCCCAGCATCACCTCGCCCTTATCGACGCCGCCCATGCGCCGTCCGCCGCCACCGGCCAGAATGACGACAACCTTCTCTGGGCGTTTTACATTTTCATTCGGCTGCGGCATGGCTTAATCCATAAAGAAAAGCGAGTTGTGCGTGATGATCGCCGTTTTAATCTTATCATTTTTTGTGACGGCGTTGCTATACGCTTCGGTGGGTTTTGGCGGGGGATCAACTTATAATGCGCTGCTGGTGCTGCACGGTGCTGACTACCGCATCCTTCCCGCCATCGCGCTGATCTGCAACATCATTGTGGTCAGCGGCGGCGCCTGGAGATTCTCGCGCACGGGCGATCTCAACTGGCGTGGCCTCGCGCCATTCCTCATGGCGTCTGTACCCGCAGCCTGGATGGGTGGGCGTATCCCCATTACGGAAACGGTGTTTATCGGCGTGCTTGGGGGATCGCTCCTTATCGCAGGGGCGCATTTATTATTGCAACGCCAACGCAGCAACGCGGAAGAAGTGAAACCAACGCCAATGGCAACAGCCCTCACGGTCGGGGGCGGGATAGGGTTTTTATCGGGCCTTGTGGGGATCGGCGGCGGAATATTCCTCGCGCCAATTCTGTATTTTTTACATTGGGGCCGCGCCAAAGAAATCGCAGGCGCATGCAGCCTATTCATCCTGGTCAATTCACTATCCGGCCTTACCGGCCAATTTATGAAGCTACAGAGCATCGACGCCATAGGCATGATCCAGGAATATTGGTTGCTATTTCCGGCGGTGCTGGTTGGCGGCCAAATAGGATCCAGACTTTCGACCACAAGACTCAGTCCAAAGACAATTAAGCGCTTGACGGCTGTGCTCATTCTTTATGTGAGTGTGCGGTTGTTATTGAGGTGGCTTGGTCTCGTAGTTTAACGCAGCCGGACAATCTCCACCTTGTCCCCAACATCCAATGAAGGCGCATCAACAGGGCGGCGGATCAGAACATTTGCGTGGGCAAAGGGCAGCAAGAGCGAGCTGTCCTGATTGGGAACGGGCGCGACTGTCTCCCCTTTTGCCGATGCCGCCGTAACGCCGCGCAAATAGGCCTCACGCTTGCCGTTAGACTTTAATGGCTCAGTCAGAACCGCGCTTTCAAAACTTATGTCAGCGCTTTTCTTTTCCGCGAGACACCGCACCAGGGGTTGCGCAAACAATGCTGCGGTCACCAGAGCCGAAGCCGGGTTCCCTGGGAGACCAATGATGCGCGCATCATTCAGTTTCCCAAACCATGTGGGCTTTCCTGGGCGAACCGCAACTTTTTCAAAGGTAATTTCACCGCCCTCAGCGCGGAATACAGGTTTGACGTAATCATAATCGCCCACAGAAGCGCCGCCAATGGGAATGATTATATCTGCGCCCTTGGCGCGTTCGAACATCTCGCCGATGGCTTTTTGCGTATCGGCGGCACAACCATGATAAGTCGGGTCGCCGCCCCAGGCCCTTACCATTTCGGTCAATGCATAATGATTGGAGTTGACAATCTGACCGGGCTTTAACTCCGTACCCGGCTCAACCAGTTCGTCTCCGTTCGAAAATAACGCCACCCTTGGACGGCGCACTACCGACACAGTCCCGATATTTGCCGCCGCCAGGATCGAACCATGGATCCCATGCAGCACTTCTCCGGCACGCACCAGAATATCGCCAGCGTTGAAATCCACCCCGGCCGCACGAATATTGCGCGGGTGCTTTTGATCTTCGTTGATGGTGATGCGGTCCCCATCCTGGGTCACATCTTCCTGAATGACCACGTGATCCGCGCCCTCCGGCACGACGCCGCCAGTGAAAATCCGCACCGCTTCGCCAGCGCCAACTTTGCCGACAAACGGCTCTCCTGCTGGCGCTTCACCAATCACCTCAAGCTTTGAGCCCAGATTGGCATCGATGAACCGTACCGCATAGCCATCCATAGCCGACGCAGCAAAGGGCGGCTGGGTCATGCGCGCTGCAATGTCTTCTGCAGCAATGCGTCTTGGACAATCTGTTAAAGGGACGGCTTCTGCGCCAAGCGCAGAGGCGCCCTCAAGAATAACCGCAATGGCTTGGTCAACGCTCAGCATAAACTACTCTCGACTATCTCGGTGAAAATCTCCTGAGGCGCCGCCGGATTTTTCCAACAGTTTCACATCCTCGATCACCATGGATTTATCAATCGCTTTGGCCATGTCATAGATCGTAAGGCACGCGGTCATCACCGCTGTCAGCGCCTCCATCTCCACGCCAGTTTGCCCTGTGGTTTTAACTTCTGCAGTGACCACAAATGCATATCCCGCATCATCTGGTTCAACGACGACCTTTATTCCAGTAATTGGCAACGGATGACAAAGCGGAATGAGATCAGACGTGCGCTTCGCCCCCATCACACCAGCAAGCTCAGCAACGCTTGCAATGTCGCCTTTTTTAACCCCGCCGGTTCGGATTGTTTTGTAACTGTCCGATGTAAAAACTACACGGCCTTTTGCAACGGCGCGGCGCTCTGTTGATGCTTTATCGGTGACATCAACCATACGGGCGCGGCCATCCTTATCAAAATGGGTGAGTGTTTTCGGCACTTATTTCTCCAACAGCCGGGGCATGATTTCAACGAGATTACATGGTCCGTGACGACTATCGAGCTGCAAGGAAATCACCTTGTCCCAGCCGTCTTTCACCGCGCCATTCGACCCCGGCAGGGCAAAGATAAATGTGCCTCGTGCGACCCCTGCGGTTGCCCGAGACTGCAGGGTAGAGAGGCCAACGCTTTGAAAACTCACCTGGTGGAATACTACAGAAAATCCCTCTATCTCTTTGTCAAATAATGGCTTTAAGGCTTCCGGGGTTATATCACGTCCAGTCAGCCCCGTGCCGCCAGTAGAAATCACCACATCAATTTCCGGGTCATCAATCCACCCCTCTACGGTCTTTTGAATGAGGTCAACTTCGTCACGCACAAGGTCGCGGGCGGCCAAAATATGGCCAGCATCCTTCACCCGGTTGGCCAGGACATCACCTGACGTATCTGTCGCCGGTGTGCGGCTATCAGTTACGGTCAGCACCGCAATCCGTACAGGTTTGAATTTCAAAGATTCATTGATGCCATGCATTTTTTTCATATCCCAACCTCAGTGTTTAACGCCAATCTCAATATTGTATGTATGCGTTATTCTTATGTGTTTCAGAACCATTCCGATGAAAACTGATTCACAAAATGGCTCTAATTTTTATTTGGCAGCACTTCCTTCACACGAACTGGCTCCACTCTTCGCTCGAGAGTGCTCTAGCGCCATCTTTCTGCATCTTGATAATCAGCGTCACGCGGTTCGATCCAATCCTCACCATCGTCCCGGATTTCTTTTTTCCAAAACATCGCTTTGGTTTTTAGAAAATCCATTAAAAAGTCTGCAGCCTCGAATGCCTCCCGCCGATGATCAGCGCTCACGCATACAAGAACGATCGGCTCGCCAACGGGCAGTTCACCGACGCGGTGAATGATCAGCACCTCTTCAATCGCCCACCGCCGACGCGCTTCAGTTTCAATCGCTGCAATGGAGCACTCAGTAACGCCCGGATAATGCTCCAGCTTCAATGCGCGGACATTAGACTTGCCCGCATGGCCCCGCACTTTGCCTAGGAAACTAACAATGGCGCCTGCGCCTTTGGCATCACGATCAAAAGCGCTGATCTCAGCGCCTGGATCGAATGGAACTTCCATCACTTTGATCATAGACGCCCCTACCCACCACTCACTGGCGGCAGAAAGGCAATTTCATCACCATTCGCGATACTATGGGTCGGGGAAACGATCTGCTCATTGACGATGAACCGCACCGATGTTTCCAGCAGCGCCGCGCCCAGTGCAGAATCAATTTTCCCTATAAATTCAACTAATTGCATGACTGTCTTGGTGTCTGGCTCCAGCGTCAATTCACGTGATCGCCCTCCCGCAATATCGCCAAGCTTTCCAAAGAACAAAAGCCGCGCCACGCCTAGCCTCCTGTCATGGACATATGTCGAGAAACCGAGGGCGCCGCGCCGCGCTTGGTGATCTCAAATGCATGTCGCTCAGGTTTTCTGATCATCGCGCGATCAAGCGCTTTCCCGAGCGCTTCTTCAGGGTTTTTTCCGCGCATAGCAGCGCGCAAGTCAACGCAGTCCGAATGGCCGAGGCACATATAGATTTGCCCGGTACAGGTGACCCGTACGCGATTGCAGCCCGCGCAAAAATTATTCGTTAGCGGCGTAATCAATCCAAGGATGCCATTGGTTTCTTCGACACGCACATAACGAGCCGGGCCTCCGGTGCGCATTTCAAGCGGCGTAAGAGTCCATGTCTTTTCAAGTCTGTCGCGTACTGCCGTCAGCGGCAGATATTGATCGACCCGGTCTTCCTCAATTTCACCGAGCGGCATGACCTCGATCAAAGTCAGATCCATAGACCGGCCATGCGCCCATGTGATCATCGGCGCGATCTCATTTTCATTGACGCCTTTCAGCGCGACCATATTGATTTTAACATGCAGTCCCGCATTCTGCGCAGCATCCAAACCTTTCAGCACCTGGCTCAGCGCACGCCGTCGCGTCAGCGTCTCAAATGTTTTATCATCCAACGTATCAAGCGAAACATTGATGCGCTTGACGCCCGCTGACACAAGATCACGCGCAAAACGCGAGAGCTGCGTGCCATTAGTGGTCAGGGTCACTTCATCAAGCTCACCACGCTCAATTCGGCTCCCAAGGCCGTTCATTAACGTCATGATATCTCGGCGCACCAGAGGCTCCCCGCCGGAAATACGAATACGCCGCACGCCTCGGTCGATAAAAGCGCCCGCCAGCTGTTCAAGCTCTTCGAGGTCAAGGACATCGCGCTTTGGCAGGAATTTCATTTCCTCCGCCATGCAGTAAGTGCAGCGCAAGTCACAGCGATCCGTCACCGACAAACGCAAGTAAGTGATGTCCCGGCCAAAACTGTCGCGAAGCGGTTTTTTCAACATATCCATCCCTATCATGGCCGCCAATTATTGCGCAAACGCCGCATCGTCGCCCCTTAGCCTTAGGTCAAGATGGAGCCAAACTTTATATAGTTAGACAATCGTCGAATACACTCAGACTTCCACAAAACCTGACCCATCGCGGCAATAAAGCGCAATATTGGCTTCTCTCGCCTTGCGAATGGCAAAGGCCGTAGGGCCAGAAACCGCCGCCAAGGCCCGAACCCCAAGACGGGCAGATTTCTCGATCAGCTCATAGGAGCAACGGCTCGACATCAAGACGAATCCCGCCTGCATATCCGCCCCCTCGCGCACCAGCGCCCCGAGCAATTTATCGAGGGCGTTATGGCGACCAATATCTTCACGCACCAATTGCACGGCGCCGTCAAAACTCGCCCAGGCTGCGCCATGCACAGACCGGGTGCGCAGGTTAAGCGGCTGGTGAGTTTCGATCTCAACCAGCCCACGTTCCAAGGCTTCAGGTGAAACCTCAGCCTTAGTCTCACTGACGCGTGGCAGGGTTTCGAAAAACACATCTGCATTTTCTAACCCGCACACCCCACAACCAGCGCGACCAACCATATTGCGGCGCTGCTGGCGGATATCAAGACGCTCAAGCCGCGCCGGGTCAATCGCCATATGCAACTCAATACCGCGTTCGCTTTGATGAATTTCTACGGCGCCAATTTCATCGGCCGCATCAACGATACGCTCGGTAAGAGAAAACCCGATGGCGAAATCTTCCATGTCCGAAGGGCTGGCCAGCATCACTGCATAATTGCGGCGATTATATACGAATGCGACGGGGGCTTCTTCTGGCGCATGCCATTGTTTGGTTCCGGCGCTATTGGAAACCGTGATCTCTTGATCCGTTAGCGGCGGTGTTCCGGTCTTTCGAAATTCTGTCACAGTTATTCTGCTGGCTCGCTAACGCCGCGCGCGAGGATGCGTCGCATTTCCGGCGTCGTTGCCTCATAGCGTTCCTGCCAGGCCGATTTATGATTGGCCGGTGTCACCTGAACCGCCGTCACTTTATATTCCGGACAACTGGTCGCCCAATCAGAGTTTTCCGTCGTGATCACATTGGTCCCAGTCTCCGGGTGATGGAATGTCGTATAGACAACCCCCGGCGCCATGCGGTCAGAGATCATGGCGCGCAGCGACGTCTCGCCTTTACGGCTGCGAACAGAAACCCAATGCCCATCGCGTATGCCATGAGCCTCAGCGTCGGCCGGGTGGATTTCCAGAAGGTCTTCACCATGCCAATCCACATTATCCGTACGCCGGGTTTGGGCGCCGACATTATACTGGGTGAGAATGCGCCCGGTGGTGAGGATCAGCGGAAATTTCCGATTGGTTTTTTCAGGTGTCGCCACATATTCGGTAACGACAAACAACCCTTTGCCGCGCACAAATCCATCAACATGCATGATCGGCGTCCCTTCAGGAGCTGCATCATTACATGGCCATTGAATACTTCCACCCTCATCAAGAAGCATATGGGAAACATTGGCGAATGTCGGCGTGAGCGCCGCGATCTCATCCATAATTTCCGCAGATGACTGGCAGTCACTCTCATGATACCCGAGCGCATTGGCGAGATCTTGCGTGACGCGCCATTCATCCTTGCCGGTTGCCGGGCGCATTGCGGGACGCACCCGATTGATGCGACGCTCGGCATTGATAAAGCACCCATCTTTTTCAAGGAACGATGTCCCCGGCAAAAACACATGAGCAAAGCGAGCGGTCTCATTGAGGAAGAGGTCTTGAACAATCAAAATATCAAGTGCCGTCAGCGCCGCCTCAACATGCTGAATATTGGGGTCAGATTGCGCGATGTCCTCCCCTTGCACATAGAGCCCACGGAAATTTCCGGCGCAAGACTCATCAAACATATTTGGAATACGGTAGCCGGGTTCTTTATCTTGGGGGCGGCCCCAGGCCTTTTCAAAGACCGCGCGGGCAGTCTCATCCCCGACCGGTCTATACCCCGAAAATTCATGGGGGAACGACCCCATATCGCAAGAGCCTTGCACATTATTCTGTCCGCGAAGCGGGTTAATGCCGACACCGCGCCTACCAATATTACCGGTCGCCATCGCCAGATTCGCTAACCCCATAACCATGGTTGAACCCTGGCTGTGTTCGGTAACGCCAAGGCCATAATAGATCGCGCTATTGCCGCCTTTGGCAAAGAGCCGCGCGGCGTTACGAATATCTTCCGCAAGAACGCCGGTGATTTTGGCGACATGCTCGGGGGAATTTTCATCTTGCGCAACGAAATCCATCCATTCCTTGAAAGATGGCGCGTCACAACGCTCTTTAACAAATGCCGCGTCCACCAGATTTTCCGTCACCGCAACATGGGCGAACGCATTAATCAGCGCCACATTAGTGCCCGGCAAAAGCGGCAGATGATGCGCCGCCTCAATATGGGGTGTTTTTACCAGATCAATCGCCCGTGGATCGGCAATAATCAGTTTCGCGCCCTCACGAAGACGACGCTTCATTTGCGATGCGAATACTGGATGCGCATCCGTCGGATTGGCGCCAATGATAAGAATGACGTCGCATTCTTCGACGCTATCAAAATCTTGCGTTCCCGCAGAGGTTCCAAATGTTTGTTTCAAACCATATCCGGTTGGCGAATGGCATACCCGCGCGCAGGTATCAATATTGTTGTTGCCAAACGCCGTACGCACCAGTTTTTGCACGACCCAGACTTCTTCGATGGTGCAGCGGGAAGAAGAAATCGCGCCAATAGATTTTCGTCCGTGCTTTTCTTGCGTCGCTTTCAGTCTCGTGGCGGCAAATTCAATGGCCTCATCCCAGTCGACTTCACGCCACGGATCGGTAATTTTGTCACGGATCATCGGGCGGGTGATGCGGTCTTTATGGGTGGCGTAGCCCCAGGCAAAACGCCCCTTAACGCATGAATGCCCATGATTGGCCTTGCCGTCTTTGTGGGGCGTCATGCGGATCACCTGATCGCCTTTCAGCTCAGCCTTGAATGAGCAACCAACACCGCAATAAGCGCAAGTGGTGAGCACCGTGCGATCTGGTACACCATGGGCGACCACAGATTTTTCCTGCAAGGTGGCCGTGGGGCAAGCCTCAACACAAGCACCGCAAGAGACACATTCTGAATCAAAGAAATCAGCGCCGCCAACAGAAACTTTGGAATTGAATCCGCGCCCTTCAATCGTCAGGGCCAGTGTTCCTTGCACCTCATCGCAGGCGCGCACACAGCGCGAGCAGACAATGCATTTAGATGGGTCAAATTCGAAATAGGGGTTGCTCTCATCTTTCTGGGCGTCGAAATGGTTTTCACCCTCATAGCCATAACGAACTTCGCGCAAACCGACAGCGCCCGCCATGTCCTGAAGCTCACAATCGCCATTATCAGAGCATGTGAGGCAATCAAGCGGATGGTCGGAAATATAAAGCTCCATCACCCCGCGCCGCAATTTGGCGAGACGGTCCGTCTGGGTACGGATTTTCATGCCCTCAGCGACTGGCGTCGTACAGGACGCGGGCGTGCCTTTCCGGCCATCAATTTCCACCAGGCAAAGGCGACAGGAGCCAAATGATTTGAGCATATCCGTCGCGCAAAGCTTTGGAATAGGAATTCCAATCTCGCCCGCCGCGCGCATGATGCTGGCGCCCTCTTCTACCTGGACTTCAAATCCGTCGATTTCGACCTTAACGCGTTTATCTGTTTTTGGTTTGGGCGTACCGAAGTCTTTTTCTTGCAAGAGGGTCATGCTGCGCCTCCTTCATTACCACTACGCAACGCCGCGATAGGCTTAGCGTCAAAGTCTTCCGGAAAATGCTTCAACGCGCTTTGCACCGGGATCGGCGTCATTCCACCCATGGCGCAGAGCGAACCATCCACCATCAGCTCGCAGAGGTCATCCAGCACCTGGAAGTTTTTGTCGCGCTCGACGCCATCCTTGATGCGGTTGATGACTTCAACGCCGCGTATGGACCCAACCCGGCATGGGGTGCATTTCCCGCAAGATTCTTCAACACAAAATTCAAATGCGTAGCGCGCCTGTTCCAGTAGATTGACGTTTTTATCATATACGACAATGCCTCCATGACCAACGCCCGCGCCATTAGCCAGCATGGTTTCATAATCCATCGGTAAGCCGAAGAGTGATGGCGGCAAGTACGCGCCGAGCGGCCCGCCAATTTGTACTGCGCGCACCGGGCCACCGGAATAGGTCCCGCCGCCGATCTCGTTGACCAGCTCGCCAAGCGTCACACCAAAAGCAGTTTCATAAAGCCCGCCATGTTTCACATTGCCGGCGATCTGAAACGGCATCGTACCCGTTGATTTACCCATACCGAAATCACGATAAAATTTGGCGCCTTTGGAAAGTATCTCCGGAACCGAGCAAAGTGTAATCACATTATGGACCAGCGTCGGCTTGCCAAACAAACCTTCCAACGCTGGCAAAGGCGGTTTTGCGCGCACATCTCCGCGCTTGCCCTCGAGACTGTTGAGGAGAGAGGTTTCTTCGCCGCAAATATATGCGCCCGCGCCAATGAAAACTTCCACATCGAACGCCTTGCCCGAGTCGCGAATATTATCGCCGAGAAGGCCTGCGCTTTGGGCGCACTTAATTGCTTCATTGAGCACACCCGCAGCAATTGGATATTCAGACCGCAGATAAATATAGCCCTTGGTCGCGCCCACCGTAATCCCGGCGATGACCATCCCCTCGATCAACAGGAACGGATCGCCTTCCATGATCATCCGGTCGGCGAAGGTGCCGCTATCGCCCTCATCTGCATTAACGACAATATATTTCTGATCGGCTTTGGCGTTTGCTACAGTTTTCCATTTGATTCCGGCGGGAAATCCGGCGCCGCCGCGCCCGCGCAAGCCCGAGGACATTACCTCTTCGCAAATGCTCTCGCTGTCCATGGCAAGCGCTTTATCTAACCCCGCCAATCCACCATTGGCTGAATGGTCGTCAATGCTCAACGGGTCGGTGACGCCACAGCGTGCGAAGATCAATCGCGTCTGGTTTTTCAAAAAAGGAATCTCTTCAACCGGGCCGAGGGCTTTCGAGTGATCATCACCATTGATAAGGGTTTTAATTATCGACACCACGTCACTCGCCTCTACGGGCCCAAACCCATGACGCACGCCACCCTTATCAACTTCCAATAATGGCTCCAGCCAATGCATGCCGCGCGAGCCGGTGCGCGTCAGGGAAATCTCAACATTGCTTTTCTTCGCAGCATCTAAAAGCTCCATCGCGAACTCATCAGCCCCGAGACTGACGGCTACTGAATCTAGAGGAAGAAAGAGTTTAAGGGCGCCTTTCATTATTTGCGCTCCTCTGCGTGGCTTTCCACTGCCGTGGCGATACGCTCAAGATCCGCGCGCCCCACCAGACGATCCCCCACCATCGCCGCCGGTGCGCAAGAGCAAAGCCCTAGGCAAAAAACCCGCTCCAGGGCTATATCTTTCGATGCGCTGGTCTCCCCCATTTTGAGAGCGTATTTTTTCTCAACGCCGGCCTGTAGTTCGCGCCCACCCACTGCCTGGCAGGCTTCCGCCGCACAAAGCCGCACAACGGTCCGGCCCTTTGGCGCACCGTGAAAATCACTATAGAAACTAATGACGCCTTTCACCTCAGCACGGCTGAGGTTAAACGCATCTGCGCCAACGCTAACGGCTTCTTGCGGCAAATAGCCAATCTGGTCTTGCACTTGCCGCAAAGCGCTAATCAACCCACCGGTCTTGCCAACAAATTTTTGCATGACGGACGCCAGCTTTGATTCAACTGCGGTCATTTTATTTTCTGGCACTTACTTCTTCCTGTAGAAGTCATGAGGGATTTGGCTGCGCCCGTAAAAACCGGACACAACATATTGTTTCTGTTAAAATATACCTGAAGAGAAGAATTGTATAGCGCGACTTTATCGGATCGTGCGTTACAATGAGAACGAAGCCTCTGCCGCAATGCAACATAGGATTTTCATGGCCCCAACAATAGATCACGTCACCTTCGAGATTCTTCCTCGGTTTCATGCCAAAGGGAGAATCACGAAGGATAGTGACTACGCATTAAGCTGCTGCAAATATACCATGGAAGCCAAGAGGCAATGCATAAGGGCATTCAAAGACCGCCACCGGCCCAGCATCAATGTGACGCGCATCAAAGACAACAAGCTCGGTTCGCGCTTTTCGCGTATTCAGCACTGTCGCTATCACCCAGCCATCATCTTCTCCTGAGCGATGAGGGTTCGGAACATATACCGGTTCTTCAGCCCAATAGTCCGCGCCATAATGATAAGCAGACCGGCTACCATTTTTCCAATCCCAGCGCGCAACCCCAGAACCGCTAATACCGTATGTATAGCGATGCTCAAATCCAACGCGGCGCGGGTCCATACGAGGAAACTCTCCAGTTCCCTCCAGCGCCTCCTGATTGATACGCCCGTCAGGATAAAGCGAAAGAAGGTTGAGTTGACTCCCAGGTGGCCCTGAATACTGCCCCCGCAGAAGCTCTCGCGCTGTATCCGTCGCAAAACGCGAATCGTTAAACAGAAACGCGTCAACATGGATAGCCCCATCCTTATCCTCCCATGCATTACCCACATGGAACAAATATTTTGCGGGTAATTCATAGAGGCGCCGTTTGCTGAGATCATTCTTATCCATGACGAGAACCTGGAAGGGTTTATCCGGCTGCCAGGAATATTGGTCTATTAGCGTGCTTGCCCCACTGCCCGACCAGAGCAGCGGCGGCAGGAGAAGCACAATGTGATTTTTTGTGACCGCAAAATCATGCATCAGGCTCGGTGATGGCAGTTCAATCAATGTTGCATTCTTCAACGCGCCATCAAATGCGATTTGCCAGATGACACAGCGCCGACCGAACCCACCGAAATTCCAGATATCACCATCGGGCCCTTGTTTTGGATGTGCAGAGAATGGCACGCCGTCGATGTCGCCCGGAAATGATTTTCGTCCAATCGTTGCGAGACTGTCTTCCTCAACCCGCCATGGCGATCCGCCTTCCCAAAGCGCCCAAATTTCAGACCCAATTTTTATTACACTGGTATTTGCCGCGTTTATATCATTTGCACTTTTGAGAGCTTTTGGATTTGGCGGTGAAAACCCAAAACCGGAGTAAAGGAAACGGTCAGCCTCGATTTCGGCGCGACGCTTATCGGTCATCACAAACTTGGCGCGGTGGCTTACTTTGCCGTCACCAATTGCAAAACGCTGGATCATGCCATCGCCATCAAACCAATGACCCAGCCTCACCCCATCCCGTTCAAACTGAGCTGGACCATTACGATATAAAACACCGTTGAGATCAGCCGGAAGACGCCCGGAAATAAGCTTGAGATCGCCCTCCAAGTCATCTTGCGGTGTCTGGAACCCAAGTTGCCAGTTATAAGGCAGCGCTGCACATCCGGGCATTGCCGCCAGCGCGGTTGCGCCAAGCAGAATTCCGCCAAATTCGCGACGTGAAAAATCCAACATATCCACCCCCTATTTCAGCGAAATTATTTGCGTTGCGCCATTTTCGTCCACGTCAAATGCGGCATCGGCAAAAGAAGGCGGCCCAAACCGAGGAGGGGCATTGTTGGAGAACCCAAATGGCTCTGTGGGCAGGCCGATCATATTGCTGTTCAGCTCTCCATTTCCGTCAACATCGTGGAACACTCGGATGCCGTATTTCCCGGGCGCCGGAAGCACCAATATCGTGGAGAAACTGTCGCCGCTTACTGGCAAACGGACGGCTTCAATCGCCTCATTCCCCCATCCGGCTTCATCAAAAAGCGCGATCATCATAAATCCTTCCGGGGTTTCGATATCCATTATGGTTACGGTTACACCTGGCTCGCTGGCAGACGCTGGTGCGGCCACAGCCGACAGGGTAAGCGCGCTGATGGCGACGATGTTGGTCCAAAAGGGTTTGAAACAAAGATTCAAAGACATAGTTAGAACTCCGCTAGAGGTTGATTGCTGATCAACCCTGTCGCGCAAGATTCTAGGTGTCGAGCCAGATTTCGCCAAAAGGCTAGCGGAATACGTGAGTTGAAACGCTTTCCCATTCACGAAGCGTGAATGGGATTAAATGTTTTCAGTTAAGGCCCTGAAAACCTGTGGATGATTCAAATCCAGCCAGACGCGCGGAGTTCTTTAACATTTGGCCTGCTGACCGGCGCGACTACATCATTTTTCAGCTTGAGCATGATGCGATTTCGCGTTTGAAGGACTTCCGCGATTGCGTCGCGCGCGACCCACCAGGATCGATGCACCTGCGCCCCTTCAATCCCATCGAGTTCCGATATCGCATCAGCTAATCGCGATAAAATGAGCGCTGACCCGTTTGAGCTATAAACGGTCAGATAGTGATCTTCAGATTTGACAGCATAGATCATCGCACCTTTCAACTCCTGGGGCAGTCTCGCCATAAAACGAACCGTGCCGGCTGGCGTTCCCGTCTTTGGCCCTTCCGTCACCGGCCCAGGCATGTTCACTTGCATCATCAGCGCTGTCATCGAGCCTGAAACCACGAATGACACCCACACAAAAAACGGAAAATTTGACGGTGCGCCAAAGCCAAATAATATGCTGCTCAATCCCCATGCAAATAACGACATGGGAATTGTGACCAAGATAGTGGGTGTCGCCCAAAGGATAATTTTGTTCTCACCAAGCCGGGGGCGCTGAGACATGAAAACCAATATGAAGCTGGCGCAAAGCGACCCGGCAAACATCAGCAACACCCAAAACAACAAACGGCTATACAAAGGTGTGGCGTGGGTTCCAAAGGCGCCGGCAAACGCCAAGAATAACCCAACAGCCGCTGAGACTGAGTGGCTGCGCCAGTCCCCTCGCCATTGCTTGAAGATTTTCCGAACCGGTTGAACCAAACGACCCAAAATATCTGTCCTATTCGATATAAGATTTCACAAGTTAGAATCTATACTGCAATTTATGGCAGCCAGCTACCACAACACTGCATATCCGCAATGCATCCTCTAAGCAGCTTTCAGCGATCACGCCGCACGAATAATATCGGCCACACGATGACTATTTCACGATTGCCGTCAGCGCCGGATTCACAGCGGCGCTGGATACTAAAACGCTTGTATCCACAACTGACCTGCTCTGACCTGCTCCCCGAAAAGTCTAATCTCCGGTGAGGGCAATACGGGGAGCGGAGCAATTTTTAGGTGATCGACTTATCAATGAAATAACAGCTCAAGAAGTCTTGGCTGCACTGCGCACCGTTGAGGCGAAAGGCCACTTTGAAACTGCCCGCCGCCTTCGGGAAAAATGCGTCCAGTCGCCCGCTTACACTGGCGAAGCGAGAATAGGCCACACGCAACACGCAAAAAAAAGCCGCCTCAAATACGAGACGGCTAATTCATTTTCATCAAAAGGGTCACATCATCTTAGCAGGCCTGGCGGCGACTTACTTAAGACGCAGTACCATCAGCGCTGGGGAATTTAACGACCGAGTTCGGGATGGGATCGGGTGGAAGCTCCCCGCCAAAACCACCGGGCCGGCTAAAATGATGAAATACGAGAGTCATTAATTTCTAACGTTCATTGCGCGGACGATCCATAGACGAATCGTTCGCCACGCATGAGCAATGTCTCATAACACTTCCGAAGAAATGCATGAGGACGATCAAGCCAATCGAGCAATTAGTACCGGTAAGCTTCATGCATTGCTGCACTTCCACACCCGGCCTATCAACGTGGTGGTCTTCCACGGCTCTCAAGGGAATACTTGTTTCGAGGCTGGTTTCCCGCTTAGATGCTTTCAGCGGTTATCCATTCAATACATAGCTACCCAGCTGTGCCATTGGCATGACAACTGGTCCACCAGAGGTATGTCCATCCCGGTCCTCTCGTACTAAGGACAGCTCCTCTCAATATTCCTACACCCACGGCAGATAGGGACCGA
>JAADIH010000272.1 GCA_013151435.1 Alphaproteobacteria bacterium | reverse complement strand
TTAGCCTTTTCGCTCATCCGTCCACCCCGTAATCGATGTCAGTCGAGAAAATGGGGTCCACTATAGGCGCATCGCCATTGATTTACTCTTAACTCGGGCTGCAGGACCTTAAGCGCAAAGGCTGTAACGCTGTATTATCCATAAAAACTGTACGGAAGCTCATTTGAGCACAATCCGGGATCAAGCCAGAAGGGTTATATCCGCTTTGTTCTTGGCGACCTGGCAATGACTATTCGCGTTATTGGTGTGTATTTCAATTAATACAATTAATAGGTGATTAACTTATTCAGCCTAGCAATTTGCACATTGGTATTCTTCGAAATGTTTGAGGGCAAGTTGACAAAAAGTTGGATAAAATTTTGGCGCGCCAAATGAAGACATCACAGCAAAATATCGTCGATTTGTATGTTGGTCGTCGGCTGAAACTATTGCGCAATCAAAAATACATTTCTCAAAAGGAATTAGCCGGGCGGCTGGGGGTGACTTTTCAACAAATTCAGAAATATGAAAAAGGGTTAAACCGTCTGCCGGCAAGTCGTATGCTGGCAATTTGCTTTTCACTAGACATCACGCCTAATGACCTGTTTCGCGATCTTCTGTCGAAAGAATATCCACCCAAGGAAAGTGTGATATATACGGACCAAGAAATGGAGCTAATTGAAACGCTGCGACAGTTAGCGCCGCCGCTAAAAAGCCAGGTGCGCAAAATTGTTGGGACTTTGGCCAGCCAATAGCTTTGTTTTGAACCGGCCACAAAAAATTACCCGTTAGTTTTTTGTCGAGCACCTCCTTTATATAGGCTTCAATAGTGGGTCTGCTGGCTGAATTTAGCTAGAATAGATTGCTCACTTTGTCGCTCCTCCTTTGTGTTGCGTTGTTGTCGCGCCTTGTTCTCGAGGCTATTGATGGTTTTAGCCCAGGCCAGCTCACGTTGTAGAGCATGTTGGAGGTGTGTCCGCGCGGACTGGACCGCTAAATCAAAACCTTCAGCGGTCGCGAATTTTCGATTTGCCGCTTCGTTAAGCTGCGCTCTGTATTTTTGAAAATGCGACAGCTCGACTGCTGAGAAATACGAAGTTTCATCCTGGATGGCTTCATCAGCAAGACGTTTTAATCGTTTTGCTTCATCGTATATTGCTTGTTGCTGATTTAAGATTTTGGCGTAATTCATCTTTTCAATCTGGGTTTTAGTCCGCAACAGCCCGCCGAGTTTTATGACTTCCTTGTGTTTCATGTTTGTGTTTCTCCGCGGCCTTTTTTGCGAAGCTCGTCCGCGTAGTGAATGGCTGCGGCTACGGCGGCGTAATGTTCACGTTTGATTTCTTTGCCAATGTCTACAAGGGCGAAGATAGACCGCGCAGTCGGTGCGTCTCGCCGGATCGGAACACCATGTTCCGCTGCGATTTGGCGAATGCGCGCAGCTATCTCATCAACGCCTTTGGCGACGCATACCGGCGTGGCGCCTCTTTCTCGATCCCACTTAAGCGCTGTGGCGTAGTGTGTCGGGTTGACGATGATTATGTCGGCTTTGGGCACGTCCGCCATCATCTGGTTCATGGCAATCGCTTCGGCGCGCTGGCGCCGCGCGCTTTTAAGCGCTGGGTCGCCCTCAATATCCTTGTTTTCCTTCTTGACCTCCTGGAGGGTCATCATCAGCCGTTTGCGATGCTGAAAATAGCTCCAAGGCATGTCGACAGCGGCGATCACTACAGCCGTGGCCGTAATGAGCCCGAAGAAAAAGATCGCCTCATTATGCAGGAAACCGACGATCGATTTCGCTGGCAGGCCGACAAGAGCCGGTAGTTGCAGAAACCGGTCTCTAACCGCGAACAGGACGATGGCGAGTATAGCGCTCAGCTTCGCCAAGCGTTTGACAAACTCCGATATGCCGTTGGTTCCATTTTTGTTTCGCATTGGCCAACATAGAAATTCTGGAAAGCTTTGGTTTTATTTTTGATAACGCGAAAGCAAAAGCTTGTTGTGCAAAAGCTGAGCAAAGTGCAGCCACCGACAGGGTTGCCAAAAACGCCATCGCTGGAGTGAACGCGCGGGCGATTAAGCCGCCCACGGCTTCAGTATTGTTTGGCGAAAACAATAACTTGCCAATCTCTTCTGGCTTGGTGAAAAAAGGCAACATCATGGAGTAGGTGTTTGTCGCCATCCAGCCGGCAACAACGATTAGGGATATAAAAAAGGCGACATAGGTTGCTGCGGAAGTTGCTTCTGACGAATAGGGAACATCGCCTTTTTCTCGCGACTGGCGTATCTTTTGCGGTGTTGGGGCGTGTGACTTGTCCTCGCCGCTGGGTTGTTCGTTATCGCTCATTGAGCATACCCCATGAGTTCGCTCATGAGTTCGCCGACCATATCAAGCCATATGCCAAGAAGCATTGGCGCGGTCATCGCGAGCAGCATCATGCCGGCAAGGGTCACTGCGGGAATGCCGACAAAAGCGACCATCAATTGCGGCATGGCGCGGTTTGCGGCGCCGATGGCCAGATTATACATAAACCCGAGAACGATGAAGGGCAGGGCAAGCGATAGGGCGGCGGAAAATGCAAATGCTGCGCGGTTCGCCGCCCATTGGCCGGTTTCGCTGCCGCCGGGAAAGACGCCCACAGGAATGATATCGTAAAACACAACCAATACGCTGACCGCCTGAAAGTGCAGACCGGAAGAAACGGCAATCACGATAGCGGCGAACATAAGTATATTGGCGATCGGGGATTCTGGTTGATAGCCAAAATTGGAACCGAACAACTGCGCCAGTGACAAGCTCTGGCTGGCGATGGCGCCCGCCGTCTGAATTGCAAAAACAGCGATGCGAATACTGAAGCCGATTAACGCGCCGGAGACCGCTTCAGCGACAAGCATTGCGACAGTATGCGAGATAGTGGCCGGCGGTGTGAACCCATTCATTAGAACCGGGCTGATAACAAGGGTGACAGCCATGGCGGCGGTCAGCCGCACCCGAACCGGCACGGCCCTTTCGCCAAGGCCGGGGAGAAAGAATGCGAGGGCGGACATTCTCGTGAATATTGCCGCCGCCAGCATGATGTTTTCGGTCGCAATGCCGCTGAGTAAGGTCAAGGACGAAAACGCTTCCATGACGATTACCCCCTACGCGACGCCAAGAATTGACGGCTTTTCCGACGGGTCAATTTCTTCGTAGGATATTACCGGATTGCGAATGCCTTTCGCCGCGAGCACCGTCGTTAAAAAACGTCTGCGTTTTGCGCTCGTTACGATTGCAGGGAATATTCCGCCGGAGACGGCGCTAGCAATTTTTTCACGAATGGAGGCCGCAAGGCGGTTAAAGTCGTTTGGCGAGAGTGCAATATCGGCAACCCCGTTGCCTTGCTCGGTTTCCTGTTTTTGAAACAACTCTTCCCAGTCGGGCGCCAATTGGATTAGCGGTAAGTAACCATCCTCACCGCGGAGCTTGGTGGTGAATTGAAACCCAATGCGTTGGCGGACATATTCCGTGATTTGCTCAGGCGAAGACAACACAGAGCGCCCCTCTGCAATCGCTTCCAGTATCACAGGTAAATTGCGGATTGATATGCGTTCCTCAAGCAATAATCGCAACACAGCCTGAATAAGGTCGAAGGGTGTTTGGTCGGTGATAAATTCATCGAGGATTTTCTGGTTTGCCTCGGCCTTTACCGGATCGGAGGTCGCAACAAACTCATCGAGGACACGGCGGAGCGCACGCCGCGTCATCAATCGTGCGAAGTTTGATTTAATCACTTCGAGAAGGTGCGTGGCGGCAACCTCCACCGGTTCGATAACCGGCAGCCCCAAGATAACGGCGTCTTCCTGACGGTTGGCGGCAATCCATCGTGCGGGAGCATTGTAAACCGGCTCTTTAACGTCGCGACCGGCGATATCCAACGGGACATCGTCTCGCGTCAGGACCATAACGCCCTTCGGATCCAAGGTGCTTCGCGCTATTTCAACGCCATGAATGCGGATTACATATTCGTTTTCACGCAGCGCCGTATTGTCGGTAAGGCGGATTGCAGGAACGATGAATCCGAATTCAGCAGCGACATATTTCCGGATCTTTGCGATGCGTTTATCGAGGCCAACATCGGAATCCATGCAAAGCGGGATGATATCCGGTGCAAACTCGATGTGAATCTCATCGAGATCGAGAATGTCGCCAAGAGATTCTTGTTTTGGCGCGCTATCGGCAGCCTCATCTTCGGGTGCGGCTTTACTCTCTTCCGCGCGTTTTTTGCGCTGATATGAAAAATACGCCGTTACGCCCAGGATTAGCGCAAGGGTCATAAAAGGAATAAACGGCATTCCTGGCAACAGCGCAAAAACGCCAAGCATCACCGCCACAGTGGCAATGGCCGATGGGTATTCGCCAAATTGATTAAATAGCGCACGGTCCGCCGATCCGTGAATGCCGCCTTTTGATAGTAAAAGTGCAGCCGCGATAGAGATGATGACGGAGGGGATCTGCGAGACCAGGCCGTCGCCTACGGTTAAAATCGAAT
>JAADIH010000189.1 GCA_013151435.1 Alphaproteobacteria bacterium | reverse complement strand
GGGAACAGGATGTTCTCCTCAAGTGAAAGCGCCTCCAGGAGGTTGAATGACTGAAATATGAAACCAATCTTTTGGGCGCGCAGATTGGCGAGCCCCGACTGATTTAGTGAGGTGAGTACATCATCCCCAATCGTGATCGACCCGCTATCCGGGCTCAACAACGCGCCCAGCATCGAGACTAAAGTCGTTTTTCCAGAGCCGGACGGGCCCATGATCGCCACTAGCTCCCCTTGCCCTACTGTTAGCGAAACATCATCGACCGCTCGCACGGCGGCGTGGCCGCTGCCGAATGTCTTGACTAAGTGTTTGGCGCTGAGCACCGGTTTTGTGTTGTTCTGCATAGGGCTCACTCTTTAAAAGCTAAGACCGGGTCGACTCGCATCACGCTGCGCGCTGGCGCGATTGCAGCGGCTACAGCCACCACAAGAGCCGTTGCGCCAATTTTGACAAGCGCCTCGGGTCGAACGCTTAAAGTCACTTGCGGGACGAAGGCGGCGGTCGCAGGAACGGCGAGAAACACTATGATTGTCGCTATGACGAAACCAAGAAGAGCGATGCACGCCGCTTGCACCATAATGCTGACATAGATGGGCCCATTACGGACGCCGAGCGCTTTCATAACAGCGAGCTCCCGCCTTTTACGGCGGACAAAAGAGGATACCGTGAAGCCCGTCAGCAAGATCGCAAGCGCCCCGCCGATGGTCGTCATTAAACCGACGATTTTTCCAGCCCCATCTGCATAGCCAGGCTCCAGTCGCTTTTGACGAACGCTTCGTTGGGAAGGGCGTTAACTTTTTCGACTTCATCTCGAATACGCGCAGCCAGATCAGCGGCGTTCACGCCGGGCTCAGCATCAACCAGAAAATAGCTGAAGGAACCAAATGCTGACATGATGTCGGAGAGGTCGTCCAAGGTCACGAACGTCACAGAGTTAGCCATTGAAAACGTGTCTTCGGACAATCCGGCGATGGTAAATTGCCTTCCCGCAATGGTGATCTTGTCGCCAAGGTTGAGACCGGCGAGACGGGCGAGAACAGCAGGAACGATTGCCTCTCCCGGGCCGGGAAGTGATGCGCCGGCGGTGATCGCCCAAGGGCCGGCGCGGTCATCGCCGGCGCGAAGGCCAACAACAAAGGTGAACCAGTTACGCTCGCCCGCGACCATGACCGTGTTCAGATAGAGGATTGGCGTTACCTTGCTTACGCCGTCAACGGCCTCAACGCTGTCCGCTTTCCAGTCCCAGACGAACGAACTGGCCATGTGCATGTTAGAGACGCCTTTCTGCATAACCCAGACGGTCGGATCAGTACGCTGAATGTATTCGACGATCTGCTTGGACTCGCCGGCGAACACGGCCTCGAAGAAAAGCACGAGGGCGAATGCGGCGCCGACAGCACTGGCGCTTGAGAAAAGGTGAACCGGTTCTGCGAGCAGGCCTTTGAATGTCCATTTGAACATGGCTCAGCCCCTGAAAACGATCGCCGGATCAACTTGCAAGATCTGACGTATGGGTGCGATGGCGCCAAGGCCGGCTACAGCCAGGAAGGCGAGGGTGGTGCGCGCGATCGCGGCGGGCTCAGCCGCGAGAATGAGATATACGGGGGCGATTGTGGTGATCACGCTGGCAATGGCGATCGCCAAGACAATTCCTACCGGGATGGCAAGCAAAGTTAAGACCCACGCCTCGGAGAAAACGGCCATACTCAACGCGGCTGGCCCAAATCCCAATGCTTTCAAGACGCCAATACTACGCATCCGGGCGCGAACGGCGGTAAACATGAACATGCCGACGACTAAAGCCCCGATCGTGTAGCTAACGAAAAGGAGTAAGCCGAGAATAGGGCCGAGAAGATCACGTCCCATCGCTTCGTCTTTTTGCGCCAGTTGGTCAGGAAGAAAGACGTCTGCGGCAGCGACGCTGTCTTCTATGCGTTGTGCGACTTCGCGCAGGTCTGCGCCGGGCTCTATGTCGACAAGCAAAAAACTTAAAAACGGAAAGGTCGCGATATCAGCGGCAACCTCCGATTCCAAATAGAAGTCGATGAGATCGTCATAATTGATAAAGGCAAATGGCGTGAAGAATGCCGAACTGTTTGCGGATATCCCGGCAATCGTGAACGTGAAGTCGGAAATCTCGATGGGATCACCTACGGCAAACCCATATTTTTTGGCCAAGCTTTTATCGATAATAATTTCGCGGTCGCCAGAGATTGGGTTCCCCAAAATGATATTTGTCGGGCCGCCGGCATCGTCGAAAACCAGGATGATGATTGGCGTTTTACGCCCGTCGCGGTCATAGATGGCGGACATGGCGGTCAATGGATGGGCTACTTTGACGCCAGCAACATCTTCTACATCTAACCGGGTTAATTGCGGCAGGATAGACCGGACGGCGATAAAGTTCGATATGCCTGCTTGTGTAAGGACTAAATCGCCGCCGCGGTTTAAGACTGTGCTGCGCAATTGCGCATACATTCCCGCGAGGAATCCCTCAAGGATCAGGATTTCCGAGACAACGGCGCCAATCGCCAGCACCATAAGAGCAGTCCTGCCAGCATTGTGGCGAAATTGCCTGTAGGTCAGGATCCACATATTGCTCCTCTGATCGGCTTACGCAGAGGCGGCGATCTGATGATTTCAATTAAAGCGCGTGTGGTTGGACTTTGGAATCGATTCTTTTGTTATGGGTTGCGCCCGCCCCTTACTGTTCAGTTTTGGGCTTAATTTTGTACTCTTGTCGCAAATAGGCGAGGACGTCCGCCATATCTTGATCCGTGAGGTCAGGATTGCCGCCTTTGGGCGGCATCGCCATCAATGAGCCCTCGCTTTGAAATCCCTTGATCATATTGGTCAAAACAATGTCGTCGATTTTTGTCAGCCTGCCTTTTGCGGATGTTAAATCAGGAATGCCCGGGATAGTTCCTTTGCCGTCGGCGCCATGGCAAGCGATGCAGGTTTGTGAATAGACGGCCGCACCGCGGACAGGGTCGCCGGGGCGAAGATTAACATAGGCGCTGGTCTTCTTGTCAGTAGATTTGACTTGTGTTGGCGCATCGGACGAAACGCTGGCCATCAAAAAGGCCTTGATGTCGTCAGCCAGATCGCCGGGCAGATTGGCGCGCACGCGCATATGCATCACTGATACGTCCCACAATTCTGCGTTGAGTTCACTTGGCGAGCGCAAATTGTGACATCGGCCGCAATTGTCAGCCCAGGCTTGTGCGCCGCGCGCGCGTGAGGCGGCGTCATCATTCGCCGCTGTCGGGGCGGATTCTGAAGGCGTTTGTGCGTTGGTTTGAACCGATATTGCCGCCGTTGCGAGAATGGCGATGCCAGCGAGGATACGGATGGTGTTGATCATGTCAGTTTCCTTTCGGG
>JAADIH010000182.1 GCA_013151435.1 Alphaproteobacteria bacterium | reverse complement strand
GGGCATAAGCGGTGGCATGAGCGGTGTCTCCCGAAATTTCAGTCAGTCCTACACCTTGCCGCACCGGCGTCGAGAATGCAATTTGCGCAGAACAGTACCCGCGAGGGTTGGGAGGCTTAACTGTGTTCGCTGGGGCCGAGGAGTGAGCTACGCTGCTCTGCGTCGCCGACGGATCATTCGCCAGCCTAAGATCAGTGCGAATAGAATGATTACAACAGCGCCGATGAGAATGAGTTTAATCATGTCTCCAGCGATCATGCCGAAGGTCAAGAGATCAATAGTCCCGGCTTCCCAGAATACCCAGTCACCGGCGATTTTTGTCGCCATAAGCTCGTTGCCGGTTTCCAAAATAATGATACCGTTGCCGGTGGCTGGATTAAAGCGAACTGCCGAATTGATCGCTGGTTCATCATTTCCATCATGGCCGACAACAAATCCTCCATCCTTGTTTGGTGCGTAGAGAATGGTTCCAAGCCCCCAGATGTCTAGGCCCATTTGTGATGCGTGAGGTTTCTGCATGAGTTTTATGGTATCGGGCGTGAGGACATCCCGCCCAGATGGCGCGCCAGATTGATCTTTCAGATGGGCCTGAATGAAAATGGCCATATCTGCCACGGTGGTATAAAGGGCCGTTGGGGCAAGCCCGGTAAAACGAAACCGGGTGGCTTGGGTTCCATCAACGTCGTAGCTTTTCGCTACGTTCGATACATCATTTTCCACGTAAACATAGGTAGAGCGCTGCATGTTCAAGGGTTGAAAAACCGCGTGGTCCATATAGGCCGCAAATGTCTCACCGGTGACCTCTTCGATCAGCAGTTGCAGTAAGGTGTAACCACCGCCCGAATATTGAAAAACAGTTCCGGGCTCGACCCCAACTTGAACACGCCCATCAACACCGGGAGATGCATCTGCTGCGCTGGTAAGAGATTGTTCCAGGGACTGGATCTCTCCATCGGGAGCAAAGCCTGCATAGCCAAGACCGTCAGTTAGCCCTGCGGTATGGCTCAACAACCGGCGCACGGTGACACCATCATTATCGAATTCGCTATCCGGCAATTGCCAACGCGTGAGATAGCTGGAAACTGGTTCATCCAGGTCGAGCTTGCCAGCATCAACCAACGTCATGACGCCCCAGGCGGCAATCCATTTACTGAGAGAGCCGACCTGGAACAGCGTATCACGATCAACAGGCTCGCCAATTGAAACAAAATGTTCGTTGATGATGGCTCCATCTACGAGAAGCGCGAATGCGGCGTTACCATTGTAACTTGTATCAATAGCTTTTGCAGCAGCAGCTGCGAATGCCGGGGCATCCCCTTGAGGAGCGAGTGGTTTGCGAGTCCAACCATTGGTCGTTCCAATGAATACTAACACTGCCCATAGGGCGAGCGCCGAAATCGTAGACAGTGTGAATAATAGAAATGATCGCAAAACGTATCTCCTCGTTAATCGGCATACTACTGTTAATGGAGCTATTGGGTTTTAGGCGTGAAAAGATCCCCGCAAGCATTGGTGGTTGCGCCGCGAATGTGAAGATGGCTGCGTGTGGCCAGTATTACACTGTCGGATCGGCTAACGGTAGGAGCTTTTCTGTAAACGGTGGCTAAGAAATAACCCTCACGAGCTCAACGCGATCTCAAAATGAATGAGATTACTCCGCAGCCTGCGTTGTATTGAGTTGTGCCGGGGGCTGCTCGCCGCCAGTGAGGTAAAAGGCTTCGTTGCGCACGAATTGCGGCAGGCGGATTTTAGCATCCTTGCGCCGCGGGAAGGTGGCGCAAGCAACTGTCCCTTTGCCGGGCTGGCTGGCAAGGGCGAGGATGCCGCCTTGCAATTCCATCAGCGATTTGGAAAGGGCGAGACCGAGACCTGACCCGGTGCTGCTTTTGGCAAAATGGTTTTCCGCCAGCTCAAATGGCGCGCCGAGTTTTTTCATCTGGTTGCGCTCAATGCCGACGCCGCTATCAGCGACAATCAGCGTCACGCCGTCAAGGTCCGCTTGTGCGGTCAATGTCACCTCACCGCCCTTGGGGGTGAACTTAATAGCGTTGGACAAAAGGTTGAGGGTGACTTGTTTGACCGCGCGGGCGTCGGCCCAAACCGGTGGCGCATGAGCAACCGATATGGTGAGCGTGATGCCGCCGTCGCTGGCGCGTTTGGCCACGAGGCGGGCGCTTTCATTCAGTATTTTTTCAAGCTCAAGGCGTTTTGGTTCCAGTGACACCTGGCCGGCTTCGATCTTGGACATGTCAAGAATGTCATCGATCAGTTCCAGCAAATGCCGACCGCTGGATAAAATGTCGGTGACATATTCCTTGTATTTGTTATCGCCGAGAGGGCCATAGAGTTCCGATTTCATCACTTCCGAAAAGCCGTTAATGGCGTTGAGCGGCGTTCGCAGTTCATGGCTCATATTGGCGAGGAATTCACTTTTTGAACGGTTGGCTTCCTCGGCGCGATATTTCTCATACTGATATTTTTGGATGGCGTTAGATAGCTCACGCCGCGAGGCTTCCAGATCGACAACTGTGCGCTCAAGCTCGCGCTCTTTTTTCTTTTGGGCTGGCGCGCTGCTTTAAGTCAGTGACATTGGTGGCGACGCAAACATAGCCGCCCTCTACGGTGCGTCGGCGCGAGACATGCACCCAGCGCGCGCTCGGCAAGGCAACTTCGATATTCTCTTCGGCCTCGCCGCCAAGCGGGCCGAAAAATTCGCACAGCACGTCTCCGGCAACGCCCGCACAAGTGGCGACCTGTTGCAGGGTCAGTCCGGGTTTTAGCATTTTGCCATGGATGTGGAATATGGTTGCAAAGCGCTTGTTCCAGATCGCCAGGCGGCCATTGGCGTCCCACAAAACGAAGGCTTCGGGGATGCTCTCGATGGCGTCGCGCAATCTGGTTTCTGCAATCGCGACCCCGGGGGCCATGGCTTTGACGCCGGAGATGTCAAACGCGACGCCCGCCCGTTCAAAGCGCGTCGCATCGGGCGCCGTGCGCAAATATGTGCGTGACCATGCGCCGCCCGGATGGCGAAACCTCACCACGCCTTCATTCATACCCGACGGTTCTCCGGAAAGGATCGCCATGACGCTGCGTAAATCCTGCGGGTGCACGATCGCCGAGATTTCGCGCATGGTGAAATCCCGATCGCGCGGGCCAAGCCCGAGGGGTTCAAGGAAAGCCCTTGAGAAGGCAACAGAGCGTTTTGCTTTTTGATAAAACCAGGGGGAGCATCGCCCACCCGTGAGCGCCGCTTTAAAGTCCGTCAATGTGGTCAGGGCGTGAGCGGCTTCGGCGGCGGCGCGGCTTTGCCGAATGAAGGCGGCCATCAGCGATACGATCACCAG
>JAADIH010000229.1 GCA_013151435.1 Alphaproteobacteria bacterium | reverse complement strand
GGCTCGATGATTGCCCTTGTAGGACCATCGGGATCGGGAAAATCTACGCTGCTCAATTTATTGCCGCGTCTTTACGAGCCTGAGAGCGGCCGTATTCTGATCGACAGAACCAATATTGCTGATGTGACTTTGCGCAGCCTGCGCTCACACATTGCCCTCGTCAGTCAGGACGCAATTCTGTTTAACATGTCGGCGCTTGAGAATATTGCTTTTGGCAGACCCGGCGCCAGCCGTCCGGAAATCGTCAAAGCCGCAACCGACGCGGCGGCAAACGACTTCATCAGCCTGTTGCCCAATGGTTATGATACGCCGCTGGGGGAGGGCGGCGCCAAGCTTTCAGGCGGTCAGCGCCAGCGTATTGCCCTTGCCAGAGCGTTCTTAAAAGACGCCCCAATATTGTTGCTGGATGAGGCGACGTCAGCATTAGATGCGGAAAGCGAGACTAAAATTCAGGATGCGCTGAAACGCCTAACCAAGGGGCGCACGACACTGGTGATTGCGCACCGTCTTTCAACAGTAAAAGATGCAGATTTGATTATCGTTCTGGATAAGGGTCGCATCATAGAAACCGGCCAGCATGATGATTTAATGGCGAAGGGTGGAGTATACGCAAAGCAAGCAGCGTTGCAGTTTTCTTCCTGAGGGCGATAGGCAATTAGCACCTACTCCCGCCTCAATATTTTATCGGTCAGGAAATTGCCCCACCAGGAGCCGAGGAAAGATTTTTTCGTCGCAACAGGATCATAGACCTCATCGACCCAGCTAAAGAAGTCTTCTACCGATGACAGGTCTTTACCGTTCGCTTTTGCGTAAGTCCTATATTGTTTAAATGCACAATCGATAACGCCGGTCTTTCCCTGTTTCACATGCCCGTATCGAAAAGAGAGTTGCTCTAATGCTTGGTCCAGCGGCGCCCTCTCATGAAAAAACAAATATAAGACGGCCATGAGGCCGGCACGATCTGCGCCTGATTTGCAATGGATGATGGCCGGGTAGGCTATCTCCTCAAACAATGCCTGCGCGCCGTGGAGTATTTCTTTTGAAGGCGCATCGCGTGAATAAACGCGAAATGAAATAAGTTTTAGGTCAAGCTCTCGGCAGGCTTCTTCTTCAAGGAAATAAAAACCGCTAGGCCTATCTCCGCGAAGATTGACGACAGTTTTAATGCCGCGCGCCTTCCAGTATTTTAAATCAATGGGAGATGGTTGATAAGTACGCCATAATTTCCCCGGGGCAATCTCATGGGTGTTGTCGTAGAATTTTCGTAAAATTCCATGATCCCCAAGCATCAACGCCTGCCATGCACGCCTTTTCCCTTTCGGGGTTTGGAATTCATCGCGCGTAATGGGTTGGTTCTTGCGACTCATTTTTCACTCTGCACTCGTCTGAACACTGCCTCGATGGCGCGAAGAGAGCTTGTAATCTAAAACTTTCCGTCACCATCGGGATCGAGAAGCTTGTGCATGTGGACGATAAAATAGCGCATATGCGCATTATCCACAGTTGATTGGGCTTTTGAGCGCCAGGCTTTTTCTGCGGAATCATAGTCCGGAAAAACACCAACAATATCGAGGTCTTCCAGGTCTCGAAATTTGCACTCTGCCGGATTTTCTAATTCGCCGCCAAAAACAAAATGCAGCAATTGGGATTCAGACATCTTCAACTCCAGTGATAAGTACGGCGTTTAATCGCCCGCGATTGTCATGGCGGGAATTAAAACGCTTGGCGCGTTTGTGGCGCCGCGAAATCTAAGATCATTGCCGGGGATGAGCCCAGCGTACATTTCAAGGATGTTGCCAGCAATGGTGATCTCGCTGACGGGGTATAAAATCACGCCGTCTTCAAACCAAAAACCAGAACAACCGACAGAATAATCGCCAGTATTGGGGTTAACTTGGGGGCCGAACATATCAGTGACCAAAAGACCATCACTTGCTTGCTTTAGCAATTCTTCAAACGTCGCATCGCCCGCTTCCAGATAAAGATTTGTCGTGCCGGATCCTGGCGCGCCGCCGGTCCCCCGCGTGGCGCGGCCATTGGTTTCAAGCCCGAGCTGTTTGGCCTGGCTCGTGTTCATGATCCAGTCTGTCAGCACACCGTCTTTGATCAGGTCAATGCGCGCATTGACGACGCCTTCGCCATCAAAAGGCCTCGAGCCTGCACCCCGGAGAATATGGGGGTCGTCAACAATGTTGATGCCTTTGGCGAAAATCTTTTCGCCTTTTTTATTTTTGAGAAAACTCACGCCGCGTGCAATCGCCGCTCCATTTGCGGCGCCGCGGAGCTGTCCAATCAACGAGGGCGAAAGACGGTTATCAAAGATCACCGGCGCCGTTCGGCTGGTGAGTTTTTTTGGTGAGAGGCGTTTAACGCTGCGCTTGCCGGCGCTCTCACCAATGGTAGAAGGCGATTCCAGATCAGCAAGGTGAGTTTTAGAATCATAATCGTAATCGCGCTCCATCCCGTTTTCATCTTGAGCCAGAACGCTCACAGAAACGGAGTGATTGGAGCCGCCTGCAGAGCCAAAGAACCCGTGGCTTGTGGCAAACCATTTTTGGCCCTCAGAATAGCTAGCGCCAGCGCCGCTTGAATTGACCACGCCCTTAACCGCGAGGGCGGCTTCCTCACATTCGGCAGCGCGTGTCTTCAGCTCTTCGGTGGTGGGCTCGGCATAATCGCCCTGATCAAGGTCTTTGAATGGTGGAGACGCAAGGCGGTCTTTTGACGCCAGCCCGCAATAGGGGTCTTCAGGGGCGGCCTTGGCCATATCGGCGCAGCGCGTCGCGAGTTCCTTGAGGGCATGCCGGGAGAGGTCGGTCGTCGAAACGCTGGCCTGGCGTTTTCCCACCATGATCCGCAAGCCGAGATCAGCGCCTTCAGAGCGCTCGACGTCTTCGAGATTGCCCATGCGCCAGGAAACACCACTCGAGACAGCGTTATAAAGCACGGCGTCAGCGGTTTCAGCGCCGGCGGCTTTGGCGTCAGCGAGAAGGGTCGACAAGATTGATTCTGCGTCTTTGTTTTGCATGGACGATGGGATAAAGCCTTGCGGGCATTGGTGCAACCAGTCAGTTGAATTGACGAGCAGGAGCCAAGAGTGGTGAGGCCCTGGCATTATTGCTTCGCAGGACCTGCAGAGTTTCTCATATTTTCATTTTGGTATGCAGAAAATAATCAACGCATATGGCGTTCTTCACAATCCTAATGACGTTTTTGCGTGAGCTTTTTCAAAGTTTCCAGCCACCGCCTCGGTTAAGACGGATTGCCTATGATTGGATACTCGAACTAGCGCCGCTTGCAGTTCTTGCGGATTGAAAGGCTTGCTCACGTAATCATCCATGCCAGCGCCTAGGTAACGTTCTCTATCACCTGATAGCGCGTGCGCTGTCACTGCAATGATGGGCGTTTCGCGATCAGGCCCGCTACGCGCGCGAATAGCGCTTGTGGCGGCAATGCCATCCATCACCGGCATCTCAATATCCATGAGTATGGCGTCAAATTGATCGCCATCCATAGCGTGGAGCGCTTCTAGACCGTTTCCAACGATAACCGCCTCATGCCCGGCGGCGGCGAGGAAGCATTTGAGCACTTGTTGATTTACGGGATGATCATCCGCTGCGAGTATTCGCATCGGTGGAGTGTTGCCTATGAAATCAACCGCAGTCTCAGCCTCATCCTTGATGCAACCGCTTGGGGAGCAAGTTTTCGGTTCGCGCGCAGGGATGGTGAACCAAAACAGGCTGCCTTTTCCCTCTGCGCTCTCGACGCCGATTTCACCGCCCATGAGTTCAACAAGCTGGCTGCAGATTGCCAGGCCCAGACCCGTCCCGCCAAAACGGCGGGTGGTTGAGGAGTCTGCTTGAGAAAAGTGGTTGAAGAGATGTGGCTGTGCCTCGTTGGAAATACCGATGCCTGTATCGCGCACCGTAATCATTAATCGGTCCCATTTACGATCGGTTTCTATAGTTGCGGAAATTTCTATGTTACCCGCTTTGGTAAACTTGATGGCGTTACCGACAAGATTAATAAGCACTTGGCGCAGCCGTGTCGCGTCTCCAGCAAGTGTGTCGGGAAGGCATTCGCTTTTTTTGATCGTAAGTTTTAACCCATTTTCCTCTGCTCTTGGGCCCAAGAGTTCAACTACTTGATCGATTACGCGGCAAGGAGAGTACGGAACACATTCGATATCGACCGCGCGGGCTTCGAGCTTCGAAAAGTCGAGGATATCATTTAAGATTCTTAGCAATAATATTGCGGATGTCCGCGCAATGTCGAGATGTTCCTGCTGTTCTGAGGTGATCTGTGATTTCAACACCACTTCCAGCATTCCTAAGACACCATTCATTGGTGTACGTATTTCATGACTCATTATTGCCAGGAATTGGCTATTGGCTTTTTGCGATATTAGCCGCCTCTGCTTCAAGCCGTTTTTCCTCCAGTTCGCGCTCATGAGCCTTACGTTGAGTAATATCGACATGAATGCCAGCTACTGTAACTGGGGTTCCATTTTTGTCCCGCTCAACAACGCGGCTGGTCTCGGCTATCCAGATCCAGTGACCTTCTTTGTGGCGAAAACGCACCTCAAAATCAGTGTCTTCAGCGGTGTCCTTTATGAACGCATCAAGATGCTTCTCCGTTCTGTCCATGTCATCGGGATGGCAGATCCGCCGCCAGTTCTGGATGCTGTTGCCGATCTCGTCTTCATTTAGGCCGAACATCCAGCGCCAATACTCGTTTGCCCAAACGTTACCAGATCTCAGGTCCCATTCCCAGCAGCCCGCTTGGGTGGCTTCTATAACATTTGCCATACGTTTTTTTGCGACTTTGAGAGTTGCGCTTCTGGCATTCGCACGGACAACTTCTTCTCTCAGCATTCTGAACGCATTTCTCTCAGCTCTACTGCCATCAAGAGATACAATATAGAGGTGCGTATCGGGTTCATCTCGCAAACGGCGGAGGCGTGCATAGAAAGTATGACTGCGTTCAGGGCCGGTCAGTGTCAATCGGAGCGGTATCCAATCACTAACGCCTGATGCGTTCGTGAGAGCCTCGCGTAATTTTAATTGATCCGCCAGTTCCGGTTGTTGCGTGTCAGTCTTTGCCTGAAGCAAATTGCATGCTGTACGATTGATACTAACGATTTTGAGATGCTTATCGAGAACGATGTAAGCCTCGATTGCGCGCTCAAAAACTTCACCAAGCATTATTTCATCGCTCACTCGCGAAATATTCGCGGGCGCCTTCTGATTTGGCATTATCTGCTGTCGGAGTGAAAGAGATTATAACGCGGCAGCAGTTGCTTCCACTGGCGATGGCTTCAGGAATTGCGACCTCCGCATACCCTGTATTCTCAGCAGCGATACGTCCGAAGACGTTAGACGTCATCATACAAAGAGAGGTCCGACCCTTAACGTACTCGCCAAATGGGCAGCGGGAATTGACTAAGACAATTCGATCAGCACTGATGGACTCGATTTTGAAGTCGCCTTCAATGCGTTGTTTCAAGTCGACGAGAGTAGCGGCGATTTGTTCAAGGGAGAGAGAATTTACACCAGCAAGGGCGCGGTATTCCGCATTCATTACTTCGCCGAGGCGCGCGCCAACAACACTGATAAATCCGGCCGCATCATCGACGCCAACAATATCTTCGAGCGTACCTGATAATTCCCGGATCAGTTCGCGTAGGAATTGGTCGCGATCTCGCGATATATCAAAGGACGCAAATTCTTCGACAGCAGCGACTACAACCATGACGTGTACATCCTTCTTTCCGGATTATGGATGTTATTCCAGTATGGTAAATAATTGTTTGAGGACGCCTTGGGCGTCTTCATAGATTAACAAAAGTAAGCATGGAGAAATATAGCCCTTAACGAGTGCTATGGGCGCTGATGGTGTCAGCTGTTTGCTATGTGTTTTGGCTTTGAAATTCAGTTAATGAATATTCATGTTTGAATTTCTTCGGTAATTTCCACCAAGGCGCCGTCACCCCATTCTTTCATGGCGGTCAGGGCGCGCATTTTTTCGGCATAGGCTGATGCTATCGGGCTGAGCTCAACCGGACCGTAGGTCGCAAAACGTGAGACCACCGGGGCATAGATGGCGTCAGCGATAGAAAAGCCGCCGAACAGAAAATCTCCATTTTTTCCGAAGTGTTCCCGGCACTCAGTCCAGATTTCGTTGATGCGGTCGATATCGCGCCGCACGCCACCTGCCGTGCTGAGCTTTAGCCCTTCACGGGTGAACAACATAGGCCATACTGTGCGCAGGGCGGAAAAGCCTGAATGCATTTCTGCGCTGACAGAACGGGCGACAGCGCG